>DASUNE010000172.1:0-4849 GCA_036277315.1 Sulfuricurvum sp. | reverse complement strand
TTTCAACCCACTCCAATAACACAACGATTGAATTGAAAGATGCTATCTTACTTGAAGATGGTTCCCTTGAATGCAATGGACAAAGGATATTTAGTTTACGATGAGCGAAGTAATTGTAATTGCGAACCAAAAGGGCGGTGTGGGTAAAACCACGACTGCTGTCAATTTAGCGGCTTCATTGGCGGTTGCCGAAAAAAGAGTGCTTCTGATTGATGCCGATCCTCAAGCCAATGCGACAACGTCTCTGGGCTATCATCGCAATAATTATGAGTTTAATATTTATCATGTCCTTATCGGGGCAAAAAAACTTCGAGAAATCATTTTAAAGACCGAATTGCCAAAACTTTTTATTGCCCCATCCAATATTGGACTTGTCGGTATTGAAAAAGAATATTATGATTCTGAAAATTCCAAGGGGCGTGAGCTTATTTTAAAAAAAGCGATTGCTCAGGTCAAAGATGACTATGACTATATCATTATTGATTCCCCCCCCGCACTTGGACCTATGACCATCAATGCTTTATCGGCTTCCAATTCGGTTATTATTCCGATACAGTGCGAATTTTTTGCGCTTGAGGGATTGGCACAGCTGCTTAATACCGTCAAGCTTGTACGCAAGACGATCAATCCGAAATTGACGATAAAAGGTTTCTTGCCGACAATGTACAGCGCCCAAAACAACCTTTCACGTCAAGTATTTGCCGATTTACGACAACATTTTCAAAGCAAATTGTTTAAAACAGGGGATGATGATTTTATTGTTATCCCTCGTAATGTAAAGCTTGCGGAATCTCCAAGTTTTGGCAAGCCTGCTATTTTATACGATGTAAAATCAAGCGGTTCAATGGCGTATCAAGATCTTGCATACGCGATTATCGCCTAAGGAGAATGGATGGCAAAAGCATCTGCATTAGGACGTGGTTTGGGAGCATTGCTCAGTGAAATCGAAGAAGCGTATGATAATGAACTGCCAAAAAAAGGGGGAGTAGAAGAAATTCTACTTTCAAAAATTCGTCCCAACCCCTATCAGCCCCGAAAACATTTTGATTCTGAAAGCTTAGCAGAACTCGCAGAATCGATTAAAACGCACGGATTGCTTCAGCCCATCGTGGTCAAAGAAGATTTTGACGGTTATGTTCTCATTGCAGGTGAGCGACGTTTGCGTGCAAGCAAATTGGCAAAATTTAAAACCATCAAAGCGATTATTGTTTCGGTGAGTGATGAACAAATGCGTCAACATGCGCTTATTGAGAATATTCAGCGCGATGAGCTCAATGCGATTGATCTGGCGCAAGCCTATCAAGAGCTCATAGAAATCCATGAACTAACGCATGAACAGCTCTCAACAACGGTTCATAAAAGCCGTGCGCAAATCACCAATACGCTTCGTTTGCTGCAGCTGAGTGATAAAGGGCGTAAAGCGCTTGTTGAAGGAAAAATCAGTGCCGGTCATGCAAAAGTGGTTGTCGGATTAGAACCTAAAGAGCAATCCCTTATCATTGATTCCATCATCGGTCAAAAGCTGAGCGTTCGCGATGTCGAGCAAATGGTTAAAAAAATGAAAGTCAATGACGTTGAACCCTATCTTCCAATGACCAAAACGTACGAACTTGATTTTAAAGCCTTACAATCTTTTTTAGAGGGCATGGGTTTAAAATCGACCAAGAAGGGATCGAAATTAACCCTTGAATTTGACAGTAATGGTCAGATTGATACATTTTTAGCCACACTTTCTTCATAATTTTCACCGTTTAACTGTACCTTCAATTTAAGAGTTGTATAATCTCACAACTTTTAGGAGGTGGTATGTTAGATATAAGTCCGATGCTGTTAGTCAGCACACTGATTGTCTTCCTTGTCCTTATTGCCGCTCTAAATAGTTTGCTCTATAAACCTCTTTTCACCTACATGGAAAAAAGAGATGCAGATATTAAAAAAGATCTTGAAGAAGTTGGTAACAACGACTCTGAGATCGCTGCATTTCTTGCGACCGCCGAAAAGATCACTAATGATGGCAAACTACAAGCGCACGCAATGAGAGAAAAAGCGGTTGCTGAGGCAAAAGCTTTGGCAAGTAGCAAAACTGAAGCAAAACGTGCTGAGCTAGCCTTAGAGTATGCTCAGTTCGAAGAGGCAATGGCGCAAGAGCGTTCACAACTTAGTGAATCACTTGGGCTAGAAGTACCTAATTTTCAAGCGGCAGTTTCTGCTAAGCTTCATCAGATTTAAGGGGGAGAGAATGGGTAAACTATTAATAACTGTATTAATGCTTAGCACGTATCTTTTTGGATCTGATGCGGCAGCGGAAGGTTCGACGGACATTGTTCAGCGAACCGTCAACTTCCTTATATTTGCAGGTATTCTTTATTATATTTTGGCTGAGCCTATCAAAAATTATTTTGGTGGACGAAGTGCTGGGATTGCGAGTGAGCTTGATAAAGTTCAAGAGCGTCTTAGAGAATCAAAAAGTATTAAAGAAGCGGCAGAACATAAGATCGAAGAAGCTCAACGATTTGTCAATGACTTGAATGAAATCACTAAAAAAGAATGCAAAATCTTGAGTGATAGAGTTATGGCGCAATGCGATCAAGATATTGATGTGATGCAAAAGCAAAGTGTCTCATTGATGGTACTTGAAAAACGTCAAATGGTTCGCAGTGTTGTCAATGAGGTCATGGGTGACGTTATGTCTGCGAGCGATGCGAGCATGGGTAGCGATGCTATGATCGATATTTTGAAAAAGAAGGTGGCGTAAATGAAGCAAGCAATGATTGCCAAGCGTTACGTACAATCTTTGGTCGCCATTTTAGATGAAGCATCATTGGATAACACAGCAGAGCTTTTTGCTCTTCTTGCCAATGCTTTCAATGATGCTAAGTTTATTCAAATCATGAACAGCAACGATATTGCCGTTTCATCTAAGACGACTTTAATTCTTGGCATGGTTGAAGGTGCCAAAAGCAGTGAGATCAATAACCTCATTAAGCTTTTGGGTGAGAATGGACGTCTAACGTTGATTCCTGCATTGGCACAAGAACTTAAACGTCAAATTTCGGTCATCAAGCGTACATACAGCGGCCGCATCTACAGTCAAGCAGCCATGGATAAAGCATCGGTTGATGCTATCGCCCATGATTTGGGAAAGAAAACAGGAACAACGATCTCGTTGGTCTCTGTTCCTTCAGCATGTGACGGTGTCCGTGTTGTTGTAGACGGTCTCAATGTCGAGATCGATTTTTCAAAAAGCCGCCTTAACGCTCAAATTACTGAGCACATTTTAAAAGCAATTTAACCCTCGCGAAAGGAGAAACTAGTGGTAGCAAAAGTACAAGCAGATGAAATCAGTTCAATCATAAAAGAGAGAATTGGAAGTTTCGAACTTAATGTAGATATTAATGAAACCGGTAAAATCGTCTCATACGGAGATGGCATCGCCCAAGTATACGGTCTGAATAACATCATGGCCGGCGAAATGGTGGAATTTGAAGACGGGACTCAAGGTCTAGCAATGAATCTCGAAGAGAGCAGTGTTGGTATCGTTGTTCTTGGCCGTGCAAAAGCACTTCGTGAGGGAATGAGCGTTAAGCGTCTTGGACGTTTATTGGAAGTTCCTGTCGGCAATGCACTTATTGGGCGTGTTGTTGATGCATTGGGTCAGCCAATTGATGGAAAAGGTCCGATTGAAACGACTCAAACTCGTTTTATTGAAGAAAAAGCTCCTGGTATTATGTCACGTAAATCGGTACATGAGCCAATGGCTACCGGGATTAAAGCAATCGACTGTCTTGTTCCAATCGGACGTGGCCAGCGCGAATTGATCATCGGTGACCGTCAAACCGGTAAAACAACCGTTGCATTGGATGCGATTATCAATCAAAAAGGCAATGGCGTTATCTGTATCTACGTTGCTATTGGTCAAAAAGAATCAACCGTCGCTCAAGTTATCCGTCGTCTTGAAGAAGCTGGCGCGATGGAGTATACGATTATCGTTTCTTCATCGGCTTCTGAAGCTGCGGCACTCCAATTCCTTGCACCGTATACCGGTGTTACAATGGGTGAGTTTTTCCGTGATTCAGGACGTCATGGTTTGATCGTTTATGATGATCTTTCCAAGCATGCCGTTGCATACCGCGAAATGTCATTGATCCTTCGTCGTCCTCCGGGCCGTGAAGCCTATCCAGGGGATGTTTTCTATATCCACTCTCGTCTTTTAGAGCGTGCTGCGAAGATGTCTGATGAATTGGGTGCGGGTTCATTGACCGCTCTTCCTATCATCGAAACACAAGCAGGTGACGTTGCAGCGTACATCCCAACAAACGTTATTTCGATCACAGACGGTCAGATTTTCTTGGAAACGGATTTGTTCAATGCCGGTATCCGTCCTGCGATCAACGTTGGTCTATCCGTATCACGTGTCGGTGGTGCTGCACAGATCAAAGCTACCAAGCAAGTCGCCGGAACATTGCGTCTTGATTTGGCACAATACCGTGAACTTCAAGCATTTGCTCAGTTTGCTTCGGATTTGGATGAAGTAAGCCGTAAGCAGCTTGAGCGTGGTCAGCGTATGGTGGAAGTGCTAAAACAGCCTCCATATTCTCCAATTCCAGCTGAGAAACAAGCATTGATTATTTTTGCCGGTAATGAGGGATATCTTGATAGCCTTCCAGCATCTGCAGTGGTAAAATTCGAGTCGGATCTTTATCCATTTATCGATGCGAGCTATCCACAAATCCTAGAAAATATTCGTTCAACGTCAAAAATTGATGATGAAACTATGGGAATGATGAAAAAAGCGATCGAAGAGTTTAAATCAACTTTCGTTAGCAACTAAGGATCTTAAATGGCTAAC
>DASUNE010000171.1:0-4981 GCA_036277315.1 Sulfuricurvum sp. | reverse complement strand
GTGAAACGTTTCAAACGCGAATACTTTATTATCTCTTAGCTTAAATTTTTCTTGTTTTTTACAATTTTTGTAAATTCTTTTGTAAAAAGGTGATTTCTGAAGCTTTTTTGACCCTTTTTAGCAACGCAGAGGGATATTTCAACTCTCTTGCTCGGGCTTTTAGATGGAGGATGAGATAGGCATGGTAATAGGAGATTTTATCTTTAAGGAAAGATGATCTAGAGGTGGATATGGATGAAAATACATCTTCAAGGGCATGACGCTCTTTACTGCTCAAGGTACTCATGATGATTCTCCCAGTTTATTGATCTTTCTGACAACCCGAATGATCTCGTCGTTGTCCAGCATTCCAAGCATGTCTAATACGGCTTTTGCTGCTTGAGGTTTGGCATTTCCTAACCTCCAGTCTTGATACGAGCGCATGGATATTCCCAATTTTTGTGCCATCTCTTTTTGAGAAATCTTCTTCCCGTTGTTTTGTGCCTCTACGGCATTGTGAAGAAGATTAAAAAGGTCATTCATTTCCATTTCCCCATTGTAAACATTATTTATTAAATTAAACATAAAAGTGTATATAAATAGATTAAAAATGTTTTTATATTCACTTTAACTGATTAAATATTAGTTTTAATATCGTTTTTATCCATATAAAGTTTAATAAAATTTAATTTTTTGTATAAAATATACAGTTTAACGTATATTAATAATGATTGGAAGGGGATAACTCAAGACTAAAATCGGGTTATGTAAAAATATTGAGGCAGGAAAGGTAGAATGATGTGAAATGAAGAGGTAAAAAGGATCTTAAAGAAGATCGGTGTAATCGTATTTGGAGAGATCAACGTAAAACTCTCCCTCTTTTTGAATGACACGAACATCGCTGCCGTACCTTTCACTGAAACGATTTCGGATTGATTTTCTTCCTTCGCTTCCGATTCCTATGAATTTAAGATAGCGTTTGAGTTCTATTAGGCCGTTGTTGGCATGAGGGAGGGGATTGTGTTGGGCAATAGCATCCACGTCATGGACGGTATTGTTGGATGAAAGCATGAGTTTGCTGCTTAGAACTTCTAAAATATTTTTAAGCTGTTCGTCTTTTGTCGTATAGATCTCTTCGATACGATTTCGTTCGGCGATAAGCATCTGCTCTTTATCGTTTACCAGTAAATCGATTTTTGCTTCAAGTTCTTTGATTTTTAGTTTAAGATGAAGATTCTCTTTTTGATACAGTGAGATAATCATCCCGATACTTGTTTTTGCAGTGGAAACAGGAGGTGAAAGTTCGGTTCTTGATGTTTCATGAATTTCACTCTTTTGAGCATCACTGAGTGAACTTCGAGGGACGATAATATAGGTAATTCCGCTTTCGATGATGTAATTAAGACGCTTAGTCTTGAGTTTGTTGTGAATCATCTCTTTGGATATTTTGAATGTTTTAGCGTATTCATCGATACTAAAGCGCACGTTGACTCCTTTTGGGGGTTAGTAACCAATTAGGCCTTGGAGGAGGTATTATCCCCCCTTGACGCATCCAGATGAGGTAACCGTGACGTTCGATTTTATGTTTGTCCACAAAGGTATGCAAAGAACTGCGTTTGAATTCACGGTTTTGTAATAGTTCGGCAAAATCGGGATGATCTTCGAGAAAATTTTGCAAAGAGAGGTATGCCGTGTCGGAAATAAAAACGGTACTGATGATAAGATTTTTGATTTCGACATAGCGGGCGCACTCATTGAGTCCATCACCAACAAAATTGTCATGACCCAAAATGTCTTCAAAACGGTAAACGCTGCCGGTATGAACCGCTACCCGTAATCCTTGAAAATAGGGGTATTCTCGAGCAATAAAATCAGAAAAATGGTTAAAGGACAATGCAAGAATCGAGCCAAACCCTTTTAAGCTAGGGTGTAAAATACAGTAAAACCCATCCCCTGTCGGAATGATACCCTGAAGCATTTTTTCCAAGGGAATACCGGAATTTTTAAGCATTTTCTGAATCATTTTTTTATACGTTTGCGAGATATAGGTAATGACCTCAAGTTGCTGCGGCATATTAAGACGTGAAAAATCAATGATATCGACAAGGACAATATCCGTTTCTAGGGGTCTTTTTTGCATGCTGCGTATGGGTTCCAATTAATTGAGTATAAATACCATTCTAGTGAAAATCACCTCTTAAATCGCTGAGGTTGATGAGATGGTAACAAAACTATGCTAAGATTTTTCATATTGATACAGCTGAAATAATTTGGAGAGTGGATGCAAAAACGGACTAAAATATTGGCAACAGTAGGACCATCATCCCAGAGTGTTGACGTATTGTCGAGGATGATACATGCTGGAGTCAATGTTTTTCGTCTGAATTTTTCACATGGGACGCATGAATACCATTCGGAGATTTTAGCTAATATCCGTAATGCAATGGATCAAACAGGACTTATGGTCGGTATATTACAAGATATCAGCGGGCCAAAAATTCGTATTGGAGCACTCAAAGAAGATTTTCATCTTCATTCACGCGATCGATTGGACTTTTATTATGAGATGATAGAGGGGGAATGTGTCGGAGATCATCACTATAAAACGTCTATTAATGAAAATGAAATCTTACGCAGGCTCAAGATCGGAGATGCGATGTATATGTGTGATGGAAACATTAAAGCACGTGTCGTAAGCGTTGAAGAGAAGTTTGTGAGGGTTGAAATCGAAAACAAAGGAAAGCTGAGTTCCCGTAAAGGGGTGAATTTCCCCAATACTTCTTTAGGAATCGATGTATTAACACCAAAAGACCGGCTAGATATAGCGTGGGGTGTTGAGAATAACGTTGATTTTATGGCCATCTCTTTTGTTCAAAATGGATCGGATATGTCCCGCGCGCGCGACCTTGTCAATTCTCTCGGCGGGGACATACAGTTGTTTGCAAAAATTGAAAAATTTGACGCCGTTGAAAATATTGATGAGATCCTGAAGCATTCCGATGGGTTGATGGTAGCGCGGGGTGATTTAGGGATTGAAGTCCCCTATTATCAGGTACCAACGATTCAAAAAATGTTGATTCGTAAAGCAAATGCCTCTTCAAAACCCGTGATTACGGCAACCCAGATGTTGCTTTCAATGACGGAAAAAGAGACGGCAACACGGGCCGAAATCAGCGATGTCGCGAATGCCGTTTTAGACGGAACGGATGCGGTAATGTTATCGGAAGAGACCGCCGTGGGTCAGAACCCCGTATTGGTAGTAGAGACGATGGTCAATACCATTCAGTCGATTGAAGAGATTTATCCGTTCGATAAATTTTTAGAGTTTGCCCCCAATGACCCGATGGATGTTATTAATGAATCGGCGGTGCGTTTGGGGGATGCCCTTCATGCCGCAGGGATTATTGCGATGACGACATCCGGGCAATCGGTGAAAAAATTGGCACGCTATCGTCCTAAAATGACGATTTATGCGGCGGCTCACAATGAGCGTATTGCTCGATTATTGACAATGGTGTGGGGTGTCGTTCCTGCTTATTTGACCGCCAAAGGGGATCTTGACTCGATGACGCGTGAGATCATTTCGAATGGATTGGAACGGGGGATTATTGATACTTCCCAAACTTATATTTTTACCGCAGGAGATCCTGTGGGAGTTCAGGGGACGACGAATCTGATCCGTGTTTTGCGAGAACATGAACTTGTTTTTTTCAATAATACAAAAGTTATTGATTGAAAAGTGGATTGAAATTTGCTTTTACTTTTGGGTTGAGGGGGGAGCAAATGTGTTGTTTCGTCGCGACCCCTCCCTCAAAAACATTGATATTTTGCTACAATACTCTTTATGAAAACCGATACTCTTTTTACCCAACCCATTTCCAAACAATTTGAATTTGATGCCGATGTAGCTGCTGTTTTTGATGATATGCTCAGCCGTTCCGTCCCTTTTTACAAAGAGTCTCAGAGTTTAAGTGCCCGATTTTGTCTCAATTCTTTACGCGATGGAGGAAGAGTTGTCGACTTAGGATGTTCCACGGCCTCTTTGCTTCTTGAAATTGAACGAGGAGTCGGATCGAATCAAAATATCGAGCTGATCGGTATTGATAATTCTGCTGCGATGATTGCGCATGCCCGTAAAAAACTCGAAGCCTACAACTCCCATATCACTTTGGTTGAAGGGGATATTTTAGAATATCCGTTTGGTCAGACACAAGCCATTGTTTGCAACTATACGTTACAGTTTATTCGTCCGATGGTGCGTGAAAAACTGGTTCAAAAAATTTACGACTCTCTGAGTGATGGAGGGGTGTTTATTTTTAGTGAAAAAGTTTTAAGTGAAAATGCAACCCTGAACAAGCAGTTAATCGATTGCTACTACGATTATAAAAAAGTCCAAGGCTACAGTGAATATGAAATCGTTCAAAAGCGGGAAGCATTAGAGAACGTTTTGATCCCGTATACGGCAGAAGAGAATAAAGAAATGGTGAAAAAATGCGGTTTTAGCAGCTGCGATGTCTTGTTTCAGTGGGCAAATTTCGCCACTTTCATCGCCTGCAAATAAGCTTGACTACCATACTTTGGGCGTGACTTCGGTTCCTGCGGGAGTAAAAGCGTTTTTGACATCACTGTACTCAACCATATTGTCATCACATTTTTTATGGTAATACCCTTGTGAATCATAATATTCTTCACAATCATTATAATAGCGCAGACTCACTCCCCGTTCATTAAAGCAGCCGGTGAATCCAATTAAGGCGAAAAGCCAAATCAATTTATGTATCATAAGAAAAATTGTACCTTATCTGGGTTTAAAGCTTTCCTTGGTGCGGCAAAAGCTTTGTAAAAAACATCCTTCATCGCATTTTGGATTTTTGGCGGTACAGATATAACGTCCAAAAAGTACCATGGCCTGATGCAATTGATGCAAGTTTGTTTTGAATTTTTTAACCAATGTGGCCTCCGTGGAAGCAGGGGTAAGATCATCACTCAAACCCAGTCGGTG
>DASUNE010000170.1:0-8780 GCA_036277315.1 Sulfuricurvum sp. | reverse complement strand
TTCAATTTTGCGCAGCATGTACATAGTCCTTTACAGTAGTAATTAATCCCTCATCTATCTCCAGCGAGAGTTCTAAAACAGAGAGGTTCAAATTAAAAGATGACATTTTAACCAAGTCTTTTGAAGTTACCAAGAGACTCTGGGCACCGGTGCGCTTAACGATCGCTTCAAGCTCCCATTGCGTAAAAAAGTGGTGATCTTCAAAATAAATTTTCTCAACAACATCCGGCAGATACTCATCCAGCCGTTGGGGCCGTGCGATCGCCGTGACCAGTACCATTTTTGACGTAGGATTTTGTATCGTTACGTGGCGCTTAAACGCCTCGCCTTCACGTACCATGACCACCTTTTTATCACTCCATATTCTTTCACGATAGGCCCCGCTTGGAAGACAAAACGTGTTAGGAGTCTCTACATCGATGACAATATCAAGTTTTTCTATGGCGTGTTTCCCATATCCGTCATCCAAAAACACCATCTTGCACCCCATGGCGACCGCTTCTGCTATTGCACGCTCACGCTTTTCACTTACAATCACAATTGCGTGAGGAAGAGACATCGCATACACCATCGCTTCATCTCCGCATTGAGTAATATCACACAAAACAACACGATCTTTGACGACGATCATTCCCGAACTTTTTCGCCCATATCCACGCAAGATAATGGCCGGTTTCGTAAAAGATTTGGCAAGTTCGATGACCAAGGGTGTTTTCCCGCTTCCGCCAACGATTAGATTACCGACGCTGACAACCGGTATCCCGAAAGATTTTGGAACAGAACGGACATAACGGACATAAGCGATCAGACAATACAGCCAACTCAACGGTAAAAGCAAATAGGATAAGAATTTTTGAAACGCAGTAGGGTGATAGAGATACTGCTCACCCCATAAAACAGCTAATCGCATCAAACGCGTGTTGCAGCTACGTCTAAAATGGCATCACAGATCTCTTCGACATCTTCATCGCTCAGTGCAGCGTAATTAGGTATCGAAAGAACTTGGCTGTAGTTGCGCAAGGCAACGGGAAAATCATTGATACGAAGAGAATACTTCGCCTTATAATAACTCAGCAAATGCAGTGGAATATAATGCAATCCTGTCTCGATCCCCCGCTCTTTGAGTTCACGGGCAAATGAGTCACGATTTTTATCGATTTTTATAATGTAAAGTGAAAACGTATGATCTTGTTCCACAATGGGTAAAGAAATGTGAGGGGCATCAGCCAATCTCTCATTAAAAATAGCGGCGATCTCTTGCTGTCGTGCAATAATATCATCTTGTTTTTCCAACTGTACTAAAATCACTGCAGCATCGAGGGGACTGATCGTATATTGACTCCCAATGTCGGTTACATTATAAATATAGCCTAACGTATCATCCTCTACTTCCATCGCATGATGGCGTAATGATTTGGCGCGTTCGATGATCTCTTCATCATCGCTAACCAGCATACCGCCATTACAGACATTTTTACGCAAGTGGGGACTGAAATCAAAACACGTTATATCTGCACCCGTTGAACCGATTTTTTGTCCTTTATACGTAGCACCCAGTGCATCTGAAGCATCTTCGATGACTTTAATATCATAGGTTTTTGCAATGGCGTACAAACGATCCAAGTCGATACTTTGCCCTGCGATATGGGAAACGATGACCGCTTTGAGTTTTTTAGACTTATTTTCATGCAAATAGGCATCCAGTTTCTCCAAATCAATACTGAAAAGACTGGGATCAATATCGATAAAAATAGGCTCAGCATCAAAATGGCGTACCACTTCAGGAACGGAAGGGTACGCATTAATGGAGCATAATACTTTATCCCCACGCTTCAAATCGATCGCAAACATCGCCAAATGGAGAGCATTCGTACCATTAGACGTTGTAAGCGCGTGGGTTGCACCCGTATACATTTCAAATGCTGCCTCCAAATCCTCTATAATATTGGGAGCTTCACCATCAAAAACTTCATCGATTTTTTCACGTTCATCTCCGCCTACTTCAACTCTAAAAAATGGAATACTCATATTAATGCTCCTTATTGGGTTATATCTCTTGGATAGTTAAAATCATGATTCAACGTCCGCGATGTCAATTTTGCAATAACCGGCATCTTTCGTTTAAACTGATTTTGGTAAATTTTACGAATAATCAACTCTACTAATTCTTTTTCTTCACCGCATTCAAGCAGTTCATCTCGTGTCAGCCGATCTTCAACATACCGCTTTAAAACGCGGTCTAAATCGCTGTACGCATAGCCGATTTCATTTTCATCACTCTGCCCTTCCCATAAATCCGCAGAAGGAGCTTTGTGAATAATTGCGTCATTCACACCTAAGTATTGCGCCAGTTCAAATACTTCGGTTTTGTACAAATCACCGATCGGATTTAATGCACTTGCCAAATCTCCGTACAGCGTTCCATAGCCAAGCATCAACTCACTTTTGTTACTCGTTCCCAACACCAAGGCATTCTCACGTGCCGAGACATCAAACAGCGTTGCCATGCGCAAACGTGCCGAAAGATTTCCGATCCGAAGCGGAGACATATCCTCTGCCTTGTAAACGCGCAGCATCGATTCAATGCTTTGTATCTCACAACGTAAGCCAAAAGTTGCACACAATTCATCCGCATCCTCCAAAGAGCTTTGAGATGAATAGTGCGATGGCATTTTGACACACAGCAGATCATTCCCGAATGCTTTATGGGCCAACACGGCAACAACAGCAGAATCAAGGCCTCCGCTTAGACCTACCACAACTTTTTTAAAGCCAGTTTTGCGAACTTCTGATTGTAAAAAACCGATTAAATAACGGCTGATCAACTCATACTTATTCACACAAACACCTTGTTGAAAAATTAACTATTTGCATTATAACTAATTTTTTGCGTTAAGTTGTTAACACTTTACTAATGATATACGGTTTAGTTCATCCGGTCCAAATCCGGCAGCCACTCTCCCCTCACAATTCACTCCGACTTTGCGAGGAAAACTGCTTGGATAATGACGCTCAATTATCTCAAAATAGACATCCGGATGGATATTTTCACGTTCGCACGCAACTTTAAACCATCGATCACCTCGGTAAACGTGATCGATTTCTTCGTCCAAAATGATTTGCAGTGCCTGAATTATTTTCACAACCATCGGGTCTCTTTTGAAAGGCTCAAGTTTCGTGAGTATCAAAGGGGTTGCATCCAAACCATTCGCTTCCAAATAGCGCGGGACAACCGCCATACGCTCCAATAGCCCCGTCGTGTTGACCGATGCTTCGAACAATCCGTCGTGAACCGGATATTCCCCATAAAAACTGCCAAATTCGTGCAACAACGTGTCAATCATCAAAAAATGCCGCACCTCATCATGGGCAACTTTGAGCCAATCATCATTAAACTCATCGCCAACATCCCGAAATCGGTACACCGCATCCAGCGCTAAATCGATCGCACTGTATTCAATATGGGCAATCGAATGCAACAGCTGTATTTGTCCCCGTACTCCGCCTAATTTTGGGCGTCTTACAATCTCTTTTGGATCGATCACCGTACAAAAATCACGATAAGAGGGTTGGCTAAAAATCAGGATTGGCGAAGAGGCCTCTCGTGTTATATCTCCACGAAGGTATGCCGCATAAAATACGGTAAATAATTCTATTTTTTGCGTAGGTGTGGGAGAGATTAAAATCGATTCTAATGTTGTATAAAGTTCCATGCGTGTAATTATGCTAAAATTTGACTAAAAAAAGAGTAATGATGGAAATATTGAAACAGCCCATGGGACCGTATCAGACCAACTGCTATATTGTTAAAATAGAGGGCAAAGAGATTATCATCGATCCGGGTGTCGGAGCGACACAGTGGGTATTAGCCAACGTCACCCATCCCATCGCCATACTCAATACCCACGGGCATTTTGACCATGTATGGTCCAATCAAGAGCTCAAAGAAATGTTGAATATCCCTCTTTATACCCCTAAAGGCGATGTTCCTCTTCTGAGCGACAGCACCTTTATGCCCGATTTACCGGCTTCGATTCCCGATGTTGAAGTGGATGGCGATGAGACGTTTGATTTAGAAGGGATAGAGGTGAAATTTCACCATTTTCCGGGGCATTGTCCCGGATGTTCGATGATTGAGATTGAGGATGTGATGTTCAGCGGCGATTTTTTGTTTCATAATTCTATTGGACGATACGATTTTCCTTATTCAAGCCCATCCGATATGAAAAAAAGTTTGGAAAAAATGAAGTTGATGAAAGACGATAAAACACTTTATCCAGGGCATGGAGGGGCAACTACCCTCTCCAATGAGCAACGAAATGCGGACTATTGGCTGCGCATGCTCTAAGAAGCGTTATTCATCGATGTTTTTGAGCAAATCCAGACGAAGGACATGTCGTTCCGTGATCACCGTTTTAAATTCTCCCTCAAAAACTTTAATCTCATGGACGTACCCTTTGACACTTACCGTACGTTTACGCCCATCTTTTTGGTGTTCTCTGGCTTCAAAAGTGACTTTATCACCTATGCGTACAGGGGATAGAAACAAACAGTTAGACGAGGCCAAGACAACATTTGGCTCATTCACTGCTGCCATTGCCGCATAATCAGCGGCACTAAAAATAAACCCTCCATGCACCAAGCCCAACTCATCCGCTCTCATCACTTCGATGGTCTCAAGCACCACTTTTGACGTTCCGCTTTCAAGCTGCACTATTTCACCACTAAAAGCATGATTTACTTTTTCATGTGTTATTAAACTCTCTTGCTGACTCTTCACTCTCTGCAATAAATCATTTTCATCTTCTTGGACGGTATCTTTTGCCAATGTCACCCCTTTTTAATTCGGACATATCCCCGCACAGGTGCAGGATATCCTTCTATCGTTTTACTACTATCGTCCGGATCAAGAAAATCTTCAAGGCTTTGCGATTCAATCCACGAAGTTTTCCGCTGTTCATCCGAAGTCGTTACCACCGTTCCCAACACTTCAAAGCTTTTAAATCCGGCGCGTACACACCAATTTTCAAGTGCTTTGAGAGTAGGAACAAAATAAACATTACTGATCTTGGAGTACCCCTCACTTGGACAAAGGGCATACGGTTCATCCCCTGCAATGATAAACGTATCCAGATACACTTCACCCTCTTTTTCCAATCCGGCATACAATGCTTTGAGCATTGAGACAGGATCACTTCGGTGGTACAGAACCCCCAAGCAAAAAATCACATCGAATTTCTCTTCATAAAAAGGCAAATGCTCCACACCAAGCAATTCATAGACAATATCACTTTGAACGAAATGGTTAATCAAATCAAACTGACATTTAAAAAGAGCCGATGGATCAAAGCCGACTACTTTGGCTGGAGAATCTTCAAGAAAACGGAACATATAATAACCATTATTGCATCCGATATCCGCTACTTTTTTATCACAAAGATTAAAATGGGGACGCAAAAAGTTATATTTTTGATCGCTTTTCCATTCCGTGTCGATAAATAGTCCAAAAAGGTCAAACGGTCCTTTGCGCCATGGCATCATTGATCGGGCAACTTTTTCCAATGCATCCAAATCGATCGCTTCTTCGCTTTTCAAAGAGACGGTATCTCCTAAGACAACCGTAGATTTTAAGACTGGAAGAGCGCTTAATGCACTGCGAAGCGGAGCAATATTTTTCCATGTCATCCACTTTTCACGCTCAATTCGAACGGCTGATAAATCCATACACTCTTTCCTTTTTTTGAGCACCAAATCATGACTGACTTTTAATGTTAGATTTTAGCAACCTTTCGCTAAAATCCCCTCATGCGTATAGAAAAAAAAGCCACTCTTATCTCCAGCTGTGTTGCCTTCATACTTGTTTCCCTTAAACTAACCGTTGGTATTATCAGCGGTTCAGTCGCTGTCTTAGCCTCTGCAATCGATTCATTGCTCGATATGGTCGTCTCTGCATTTAACTATTTTGCTCTTCATAACTCAGACAAAGAACCCGATGAACAATTCAACTTCGGACGGCGTAAACTTGAACCTCTGGCTGCTGTTATCGAGGGGACCATTATTAGTCTGTCTGCCCTCTTTATCCTCTATGAAGCCATCTCAAAAATGGTCCAAAACAACCCGGTTGAGCATCTTAATCTTTCCATTGTGGTCATGGTCGGATCCATGATCATCACAGCCGGATTGGTTGTTTTCCTCACGATTGTCTCAAAGAAAACGGGGAATATGGTCATAAAAGCCGACGCATTGCATTACAAAACAGATTTATTGAGTAATGGAGCGATTTTACTCTCTCTTATGATTATTAGCCTTACCGAATATACGATCATCGATCCCATTCTGGGAGTCGGGATTGCCGGTTATATGATCTACTCCGCTTATCCGCTTATCAAAGAGGGGATCATGATGCTTCTGGATGCTGCCCTTCCCGCTGAAGATGTTGCCAAAATCACGGCTATCCTAGACAACGACAATGACATTAACTCCTATCATGATCTTCTTACGCGCCATTCAGGCTCCCACATTTATATCAGTGTTCATGCTGTTTTTAGTGTGAGTACATCGCTTTTTGACGCTCATCTCGTGGGCGATAAAATCGAATTGGCGCTAAAAAACTGCTTCCCCAACAGCACTGTCCATCCTCTCATCCATCTCGATCCGTATGATGATTCGCAAGCGGGCCTTTTGGATTAACTATTTTTTTGATATTTATTTATTCAAAAAAACTTTCTAAAGTGATTAAATTTTAACCACAAAACTGCATCTACCTTCTTTCTTATCCTGCTACAATTTTCAGATAAAAATATCCGAATAGGAGTACAAATGAAATTCGCCGATTTAAAAAAAGAGGGACACTGGCCTACGCTGTTTTCCGCCTTCTTGTATTTTGACTTTAGTTTTATGATGTGGACGATGCTGGGACCACTGGCTACTGAGATTGGAGAGAGCCTTTCCTCTCGCGGGTTTACGATGAGTGACGATCAGCAAGCAACGCTGCTGGCCATCCCTGTTTTGGCGGGAGCAATCTTGCGTCTCGTATTAGGGATCTTTGTGGATAAAATCGGAGCTAAAAAAACGGCTGTCGCAGCACAGATCATTGTTATTGCAACTCTCTTTATGGCGTATATGAGCGCTGAATCCATCACATACAATCAGTTGTTGATCGTCGCATTAGGTCTTGGATTTGCAGGGGCATCATTTGCCGTTGCGCTGCCACAAGCGGGTCAATGGTATCCGCCTCGCCTTCAAGGAACGGTTTTGGGAATTGCGGGTGCAGGTAATATCGGTGTGGTTATCGATTTTCTCTTTGCTCCTAAGATCGCGGAAGTTTGGGGATGGCCATCGGTATTTTTAGTCGGTGGCGTTCTTTCCTTGATTGTTCTCATTGCGTATATGTTTATGGCAAAAGATGCACCTGCATCGGTATACAAACCCAATCCTAAAAAACTTGGCAATTATCTCAAACTCATGCGTGACCGTGACACATGGTGGTTCAATCTCTTTTATGCGGTCTCTTTTGGCGGATTCATCGGATTTGCCAACTACATGAAAGTCTATCTCATGAACACCTACCAAGCCGATATGTCTGCGTTTGGAACCGATATCATGAACGAGAGCAATGTCAAAGTCGTCGCAGGGTATTTCGGTGCGCTTTGTATCTTTGCAGGGGCGATGCTGCGTCCAGTAGGGGGTGCCGTTGCCGATAAGATGGGCGGTGTCAAATCGCTTTATGTCTTTTTCAGTATGATCGTCGTACTCTCCAGTCTCAGTGCCTTTATCGCATTGCCGTTTTGGGCCGCTATTGTGGTGATGTTTCTCATCATGGCAAACCTCGGAATGGCAAACGGTGCCGTCTTCCAGCTCGTACCGCAGCGTTTTGGCAAAGACATCGGCGTTATGACGGGACTTATCGGTATGGCAGGCGGTTTGGGCGGTACCGCTTTGATCAAAACATTCGGCTGGTCTCAGGGTGCCTTTGATGGCTACACCGCAGGCTTTTTGATCTTTGCCGGCATGGTTGTCGTGGCCCTATCCGGAATCAGTTTGGTCAAAACACGTTGGAGAACCACGTGGGGCGCCCTATCAGGAGCAAAAATCTAAATGTTACAACTGCAATCTTCGCAATTCATCCTTCCCAAGGATTCCTCGAGCGGGGATGATGCCTGTGCCTTTACGATCATCGACAATGCAATGCTTGTCAGTGTCCTGTGTGATGGAGTCGGAAGTGCCAAGCGAGGCGGTACCGCAGCACGCCAATGTGTCAAGTTTTTTATTGATCAGTTTAAAACCCGTCCAAAAGCGTGGGATGTTCCCAAAACGATGGAAGTCTTCACCCGCCATATCAACAGTCTTCTCTTCAAAGAATCAATGACCCAATACGGCCAAATCGAACTCCTGACAACGCTGTGTCTTGCAATCATTCAAGGGGAAACCCTGTATACCCTCAATCTCGGAGATTCACGAATCTATTTGCTCACATCCAAGGGGGAACTTCTCCGTCTGAGTACGGATCATACGATGGATGACGAATACCTCTCTCATGTTTTGACTCAAGCATGCGGGCTCAGCGACAACATCGAACCCCTCATCACGACAACGCCTATCTCGGTTGGAGATACTCTCATACTGTGCAGTGACGGGGTCTACAATGTAATCAATGAATCCACCTTTACCCATCTGATCCAAAAAGGGCTTGGGGCCAGCACCATTATCAATCATGCCGCACAAAACGGCTCTCTTGAAAATCGCGATGATATGAGCCTCCAAATTTTTCATGTAGAAGA
>DASUNE010000169.1:0-20058 GCA_036277315.1 Sulfuricurvum sp. | reverse complement strand
CGGTTTCTTGGGTCTTGGAGCGTTGCTTGGGATGATTACCCTCACCCTTTTCATTCTCAAAAATGCGAACAATGAGCAGCGGTTGAATCTTGCGATCAAAGAGCTCAATGCGATCAATGAGATGAGCATTATCATCGGATTGGTATTGTTGACCGTCGGAAATTTCCTCGGCGGTGTTTGGGCCAATGAGAGCTGGGGACGTTACTGGGGCTGGGATCCAAAAGAGACCTGGGCATTGGTTACCATTCTCGTGTATGCCGTCGTGATTCATTTACGGATGATTAAGGGCGCATATAACGACTATACGTTTAGTGTTATTTCATTGTTGGCTTTTACGTCGGTATTGATGACCTATTTCGGGGTGAACTACTATCTCGCAGGAATGCACTCGTACGCGAAAGGGGATCCCGTACCCGTACCCGATTTTGTGCCGTGGTCGTATGCCGTCGTAGCTATTGTTATCGCGATGGCGTATCCCAAGAGAGAAACGAATTAATCTTTTGAAGACAATACTCTTAGTAGGTCTGTTGGTTTTTTTCGCACATGCGATAGAGCTCACACCCTGGAGAGGAAAGATAAATCAGCTCAGCGATGAGGAAAAACAGGTCCTTATCAACAAAGGGACCGAAAGACCCTTTAGCGGTAAATATACCAACACCACGCAAGAGGGTATCTATACCTGCAAACTGTGCGGGTCCCCTCTTTATAAATCCACCGATAAATTTCAATCGCATTGCGGATGGCCCAGTTTTGATGATGCTATCAAAGGGGCTGTCAAGCGAATCCCCGATAGTGATGGACGGCGTGTAGAGATCGTCTGTGCGAAATGCGGAGGCCATCTAGGGCATGTGTTTGAAGGTGAGGGGTATACGAAAAAAGATACCCGCTACTGCGTTAATTCGATCTCACTCAATTTTTACCCGAAATCCGATGAAAAAAGCAAAAAATACGAAAAAGCCTATTTCTCAGGAGGGTGTTTTTGGGGTGTAGAATATTATCTCGAAAAACTCAAAGGGGTACAAGCGGTTCATTCCGGCTTTATGGGAGGAAAACTCAAAAATCCGACCTACACACAAGTTGTTCATTCCGATACAGGCCATTTGGAGACGGTCGAGGTACTTTATGACCGTTCGCTTATCTCGTATGAACAATTGGTGAAAGCCTTTTTTGAAATCCACGATCCAACACAAACGAATGGGCAGGGACCTGATATCGGCGATCAGTATCTCTCGGCGGTTTTTGTAAATAATGAGGGTGAAAAGAAAAAAGTAAGAGAGCTCATTGCACAACTCAACGCCAATGGTTTTAAGGTGGCAACGAAAATTTTAGAAGTACAGCCTTTTTATAAAGCCGAAGAATACCATCAAGATTATTATCGCAAAAAAGGGAGCAAGCCCTATTGCCATGCTCCCGTTAAGCGATTTTAGCGGTTATTTAAACCACCCTTTTACTTTTTCAAAGGTTGATTCGAAAAGTGACTCATGCGGTTTGGATTCGATGCCGAAACTCTCTTGGAGTTTTTGCAACAGCTCTTCTTGCTCCGCTGTGAGACGTTTTGGGTAGGTGAGGGTGATTTGAGCGATCATATCTCCTTTTCCGCGTCCATGAACGTCTGCGACTCCCTCACCACGAAAACGGTACTGCTGTTTGTCTTTGGTCCCTGTTTCAAGCTCTAGCGTTACTTCGCCTTTGAGGGATGGGATAGTGATGTCTTCACCCAATACGGCTTGGGTGAAAAATACCGGTACTTCGAGATAGACGTCATTGCCGCTACGGATAAAGTGGCTGTCTTCTTCGACTTCAAAGGTGACGTATAGATCACCGCGTACGCCGCTCTTACCCATGTTTCCGCGTCCTGAAACGCGTAAGCGGTTACCGTTGTCGATACCGGCTGGGATTTTGACGGTTACTTTTTCTTTTCCTTCGGTATAGCTTTTTCCTTTACAATCGGTACATTTCTCACTGGCCATTGTTCCCTCGCCATGACACGCAGGACACGTTTGGGAGAAAGTCATAAAGCCTTGACGGACATACACTTGTCCTTTGCCGCCGCATTGGCTGCAGCTGGTGACTTTTGCGTCTTTGGCTCCGGTTCCTTTACAGGTTTTACACGAGGTTTTAGCGCTGAAGGTGACCTCTTTTTCGCAACCGAAAACTGCTTCTTTGAAACTGATACGCATCTCTACGCCCATATCGAGAGGAAACTTATCACTGGGTGCACGGGATTGCCGGCTGCGTCCGCCCCCGCCAAAACCGTTAAACATCTCTTCGAAAATTGATCCTAAATCATCAAATCCGCCACTGGAATGGCGACCGCCGCCCCCTTGTAAACCTTCTTTACCATAGCGGTCATAGACAGAGCGTTGCTGGTCATCACTGAGGACTTGGTAGGCTTCATTGCAGAGTTTGAATTTGTGTTCCGCAGTTGAATCATCGGGATTGCGGTCGGGATGGTAAAGTTTCGCCATCTTTCGATAGGCTTTTTTGATTTCGTCACCACTGGCATTTTTCGTGACCTCTAAAATTTCATAATAACTTAAATTTTCCATGCAGTATCTCCAGAAATTTTTTGCGAATTATACCACAGCTTACTTGAGTCCCAAAGACTAAAGATATTTTGCTACAATAGCGGTATGAAACGTTCCTTGGATAAATTTAATCGCCTTGTCGAGGCACTGCAGCAGCTTCCGGCAATCGGACAAAAATCGGCAACGAGACTTGCCTATCATTTGGTCATGCACGATACGTTTGGGGCACTCAAACTGGCACATGCTATCGAAAGTGCCATAACGAGTTTACGGAAATGCCGCTCATGCGGAGGACTTTCGGAAGATGAACTGTGTGAGATTTGCAGCGATGAACGACGAAATCATGAAATTTTGTGCATCGTTGAAAATGCAAAAGAGATTTTGATGTTTGAAGAAAACGCCCTTTTTGACGGGCGTTATTTTGTTTTGGATTCGATCAATGAGCTTGATGTGTCGCATCTCAAAGCCATCATCAACAGCGGGATAAAAGAGGTGATCTTTGCCCTGACCCCTTCCATCGCCAATCAAGGTGTGATGCTGTACATCGAAGACAAACTGATCGATTGCGATGTCCGATTTAGCCGTATTGCACAAGGGGTACCTACGGGGGTGAGTTTGGAGAATGTTGACATTCTGTCGCTTACAAAAGCACTCGAAGATCGGGTAGGGATTTAGGACCTTCTCCATGGAAGGATAAGCCGTTTTTCTTCTTTGCCGTGAATGACATAATAAAGCTCATAGTGATGGTTGACAATGGTTTTGAAAGAAGCCAGGCTTGGTCTTGTCGTGGCAAAGAGGAGACGATCCTCTTCCTGAAGCAGTGTAGAATCATCGGGTAAAAGAATAAATTCTCCGCTTTGTCGTTTTAATCCGAGGATCACAATTTCGAGATCTTCACCATTTCGATAAGGGTTGCTGATGAGTTGCCCAAGAGTCACCGGAGTATGGTTCAAAAATTTGCTTAGGGCATACATTTGATCGGAATTGATGGGCATTTCGATGAGTGCCGGGCGCTTATTTACTTTGTCGGTAATGTTAAGCAGCGTGTTGGTTATCTTTTCTTTATCAAACGTGGAAATTCCTTCGATAAATTCGAGCGTCATGGGGCGGTCAATATAGTTGTATCCGTCGATTGCGGCGATTTGATCGAGAATAAAGATCTTATCGACACGAAGATGGGAAAAAAGGCTTTTTTCTTCGAGTTCATTTTCACGGACGATGGCAAAAATAGCGGGATTGATTCTACGAGCCGTAGCGATGATCGAAAGATTGATCGCATCATCATTGGTTCCGGCGATGATGCAGGATGCTTCCATGATTCCTGCTTCGAGAAAAAAATCTTGATCGGAAGCGACTTTCTCATTGATCTCTTTATTGATGTCGAGATAGGTGTAGTCGATACCATTTTTATCGAGGGTGTTTTTAATGGTTTTACCAAAACGTCCGCGAGAACAGACGATGTATTTCCCCGTAGGAAGAATATCGGTTTTACTGACATGTAAATTGCCCCCCTGAACCCAGCTCAGTATGTTGAATAAATAGGGTGAGCGCAGTGCAAAATCGATTCGTTTGGCAATGATTTCAAAAACGTCTGTGACATGATTGACACCGATATTACGCAAATTTTCAGAGCCATGGCGTACATTGGAATGGGAAACAATCTGTAAATCTTCATTCAAAATACGAGCACGTACGGCTACTTTTAGATTCAGCTGATCATCATCAAAAAGAGTAACGATAAATTTACAATTAGGGGAGAGTATTCCAGAAGATTTAAGGACATGGGTCATCGATGCATCGGCTGCAATAGAGGGGATGGCTGGCATATAGACTTCACTGTCAAGTTCTTCGATCTTTTCGGGGTTTTTATCGATCACGACAATACGGTAAAGGTTGTCTTGATTTAAACGATCGATGAGCAGTTTGCTGGCATTGTTATAGCCGCAGATGATAATAAATTCTTGACCGAGACGTTCCACTTTGCGCTGAAACGTATTCATTTTTATGGCATTGATAAACGTTTTTTCTTGTAGTAATGTGATGATGGAACCCAAGGCATAAATCCATGAGGGAACGGTTGCGTAAATGGTCAATAAGACGACAATACGCTGCGGATAGCTAAACGCGTAAGGGATCTCTCCAAAACCAATCGTCGTTGCTGTGTATCCTACGACATACATGGCATCGAAAAAACTCATATAATAGGTTTTTCCATCCACTTCTATCCCCGGAACCAGAGTCAGAAGGATAACGGGGATGGCATGGGCAATATTGAGAATGATGAGAGGGGTCCTCATCTTCCGTAAAAAAAGCCAGATAGACGATTCGCTGTTCATTAGCGTTTAAGCAATAACGTTTCACCGACAAAAAGGGTGACAGAGATAATGTTGGCAACCAGCGCTCCTACTGCCAAAGAGACGATAATCGTGAAAAGTTCCGGTGTCATAACGCTGGTCATATTGACAACTCCCCAAAACGATGCTGCGGCGATCAGCTGGAGATCAGCGACAAAACTCGTGGCAAGGAGAACGGAGCCGGTTTGTGTTTTATCACCCAGTTTCATAATGGTTGCGATAAGATTAACCACAATGGCAGCGACAAGTTCATAAACGCTATGGTAGGCAATCACATCAAAATCGCCATAAACAAACCCGAAGTTGAGGGTTAGGGCAAGGATAATAAAAAATCCTGAGATGACTTTTTCTGAATTCATGGTGTTTATCCTGTATCAAATATGGAGATATTGTAGTGTAATTTTCCTTTTGAATGAGAGAGACGCTGCAGGATTTTTTTGAGAACCTCCATAAAAGAATAGAGGTTTTCGTGTTAGGAGAGAGGTTTGGTAACGACTTTTTTGGCAGACGGATCGAGCTTAACCAATCCGGCCCCTGTATAAACGTTGCGGGGATTCCAAAGTATCCATCCGCAGCTTCCGAAGTCATCGCTGGCTTTGATTTGATCCCGAATCTCTTTCTCTCCGTAAACACGGCGATCAAAAGCATAATCTTTGAATGCTTGCAGCCAAGGACGGTAACACAGCGGGGAATTGCCCGATTTGAGCAACGCTTTATCAAGAGAGTGCTTCACGATCTCGTAATTGGCTTGAACGGGATTGGAAAATCCTGGGATTCCCGCATTGAACCCGCTTGGATACAGCATCGGTGAGAGATAATCGACGTACGGTGCGAGAGCATCTACGCGCTGACCGATTTCGATGTCGGCATCATGCCAGCTTACATAGCCGAAGATGTCGGCAGAAACAAAAACGTTATAAGGGGTTAATTGCTCTCTCGCCGTTTCTAAGAATCCGGCAATGGCTTTGACACGGTTGGCTTGGGTGTTTTCTACGGCAAATTTTATCCCTTTTCGATCGGGAAAGCGGACGTAGTCAAACTGGATCTCATCAAACCCTGCAGCAGCTGCCTCTTTGGCAATGGCGATGATGTAGTTTTGAGGTGCTTTGTGTGAGGCATCTATCCAGTACAGCCCCTCTTTGTCTTTAAAGAGCGATCCATCGGTTTTTTTAACGCCATACTGAGGGTAGGCCGTGATATATGGGGTATCTTTAAACGAAACAATACGTGCAATAACGTAGATTCCTTCGGCATGAAGATCGGACACAAATTTTTTCATGTCTTTAAACAAAATAATCTCTTGAGCACCGATTTTGTTGGCGATGGGATTGGCGGTTTTAAATGCGATTTGTCCGCGGTCCATTTTAATATCGATAACCAAAGCGTTAACTTCTGTCGTACGGATCAAATGTTTTGCGTTCCCCATGAGTTTTGAGCTTGTGGCACCAAAGCTGGAAAGATACAATGCTTTAGGAATGAGGCGGTTGAGATACATCTTTCCGCCGGTTTTATAAAACTTGCGATCATATCCTACTGCGCGTACGCCTAGAACGGATGATGCTGGGACGCTAAAAGAACCATTGGCATCGCTACGAAATTCTTTCTTGCCTGAGATGATAATGGCATTTTCGATGGGTTTTGAGGTTGCTTTGTCATAGATGGTTCCCATCATCATGGAACTCCAACCGAGTGTGACGGAGAGGGTTAATAGTACGAATGCTTTCAATGGGTTTCCTGATGTGATGTCTTGTTCGCGCAATAATAGCGAAAAACTAGCCACTCTAAGCACAATCATGTTAAAATTAATAATAAATTAAGTAGAAAAAGGGGTAATGATGCCTTTTAGCAGTCTAAATCAGCAACTCCGAGCCAATCTTGAGGCATTAGAATACACGGATCCCACTCCGATTCAAACCAAAGCGATCCCTTTGATTTTACGGGGACGGGATATTTTGGGTGCGGCTCAAACGGGTACGGGGAAAACCGCCGCGTATGCCTTGCCAATTTTGCAGATGATGGGCAAAAGCGTTGCGGGCGAACTCGCACGTGTCCGGATGTTGGTTTTAGTCCCAACCCGTGAGCTAAGTGAGCAGATCACGTTAGCCATTCGCTCGTACGCATTGGAACTGGATTTGCGTATTTTGAATATTTCCGGCGGGGTCAATATGACCAAACAAATCGCATCGCTTGAAAAAGGGGCGGACATTATTGTTGCCACTCCGGGACGATTGATCGAGCTTAACAAACAAGGGCATATTCCCCTTTCAAGAGTCCAATTTCTTGTTCTTGATGAAGCCGATACGATTTTGGATATGGGATTTATTCGAGAAGTCGAGCAGATCATCGATTTGTTGCCTCAAAAACGACAAACGATCCTCTTCTCAGCAACGATGACGGGTTCCGTGAAAAAGCTCAGTGAAAAAATCCTCAACAAGCCGATGCTGGTCGAAATCGACAATCTATCCCCTGCGGACTTGACCATTCGTCAAATCGTCCATCCGGTCGAAAAAGAACAAAAAAGCGAATTGCTCTCTTACTTGATCGGTTCGAACAACTATCCGCAAGTCTTGGTGTTTACCCGGACCAAAGCGGCTGCAGATGAAGTGAGTGACTATCTTCGCAGCAGCGGTTTGGAGTGCGCCACGATCCATGGGGATAAAAAACACGGGGCCCGTGATCGGGCTTTGAGTGAGTTTCGAGAGGGAAAGGTCAAAATCCTTGTGGCGACAGACATTGCCGCACGCGGATTGGACATTGAAGATCTCGGTGTCGTTATCAATTACGATATCCCTCACATTTCGAGCGATTACATCCACCGTATCGGACGAACGGGACGCGCAGGAAAAGACGGTGTCGCCATTACCCTTCTTTCGACGCTGGAGCATATCTCATGGAAAAAAATCGAGACGATGCTGGGTAAACAGCCTGAACGTATCGTCGTAGAAGGATTTGAACCTCCTGCGATACTGGAAACGAGAAAAACGCATGGAAAAAGTATGTCCAAAGACGGAGAGAAAAAAGCTAAAATCGAAGGGGCTTTTGGAAATAAGCGTAAAAAAGCACCCGTTCAGCCGAAATTTATCGGTAAACGCGGACCGCGTGTGGCACGTGAAGAGCCTGTAAATACCAAAGAAAGTGCCCAAGGGCGTAAAAAAACTTCTCCGAAAAAACCGGGTGGCCGCGGGAGATAAATAAGGTTATGTCAAAACAACGCAACTAGAAATTTAGATTTAATTACCATTTTTTTAATATTTAAGACATTTTACTGTCTGTTTAGCAACACTCTTGTGCTTTCGCAATGGCTTTGTCGATGTGATCGACAATATTCCATTTTCCTATCTCTTTATCCAATCCCGCTTGACGGATATAGTTATGGACATTTTTATTGACCCCTGAGAGGATCAGAACCGTATGTTGTTCATGCAGGCGTCTTGTCAGTGTCTCTAACGCATGAAGACCTGCGGCGTCAATCATCGGAACATGACGAAGGCGCAAAATAAAAACTCGCGGCAGCGGATCGAACAGCAAAAGAGTATCCACCAGTTTTTCAGCAATCCCAAAAAAAAGGGGACCTTTGATCTCATACACCTCCACACCCTTAGGGATGATTTTTCTAGAGGTGGCATCGGGATCATCATTATCCACATCCTCTTCATCGTACGATTTGATTTCTACCGCTCCCATCATAGAGTGGATAAATAAAATAGCCGCCAACGATATCCCCGCTTGTATTGCAAAGTTCAAATCGACCAGAACCGTCAAAGCAAAAGTCACAAAAAGAACCACCCGATCAGAGCGAGGGGCTTTCATGATAGAACGGATATGTTTGATCTCTGCCATATTCCAAGCAACTACTATCAAAATGGCACTGAGTGCAGCAAGGGGGACTTTAACGATCAGCGGCGCCAAAAGAATCATAAAGAGCAACAGCCAAAGTGCGTGCAGTATTCCCGATATCGGAGATACGGCTCCCGCTTTTATGTTGGTTGCTGTACGTGCGATGGCACCTGTGGCGGGAAGTCCTCCAAAAATCGAGGAGGCAATATTGGCGACTCCTTGAGCTAAAAGCTCGGTATTTGGCTTATGTTTTGTCCCTGCCATCCCGTCGGCGACGACGGCGGAGAGGAGCGATTCGATGGCGGCTAAAACGGCTATTGTAATCGCATCGGGAAAGAGAAGACGGATTTTTTCAAACGTAATCGTTGGAAACGTCGGAGTCGGAAGCATGGAGGGGATAGCACCGAAACGGCTCTCGATGGTTTCAATCGGTATATTTAAAAGCCATACCGCCAACGCTGAGAGAGTGACGACGACAATCGGACCCGGAATTTTCGGATATTTTTTGGTCATCAAAAGGATAATTCCAATGGAGATCAATGCGACGATGACGGCATAAAAATTGGTTTCGTGAAGATGCGTCGTGTAAAGAATGAGTTTGTCGATAAAATCGGGAGGCATGATTTTAATACTTAATCCGAAAAAATCACGCAATTGGGAAAAGACGATTAAAAGTGCAATCCCAGAGGTGAACCCTGTGATAACGGGATAAGGGATAAATTTAATCAATTCCCCAGCACGGACAAACGCCATAAGCACGAGTAAAAATCCCGCCATAATCGTGGCGAGCACCAACCCTTCATAACCGTGCTTCATTGCAACAAGAGCAACTGTAACAATAAACGCGGCAGTAGGACCACCTACTTGATAACGGCTTCCCCCCAGTGCCGAGATTAAAAATCCGGCAACAATCGCGGTAAATAGACCTCGTTCAGGGGGGAGATTTGAGGCAATCGCAATCGCCATGGCAAGCGGTAACGCAACAATAGCAACCGAGAGACCCGAAAGAGCATCTTTGAAAAAGTCAGCTTTCGAATAGCCGTTCTTTTTAATATAGCTAATGAGTTTCGGTTCTAAAAGCTTATACAAGCTTTGCTTCATGGTGTCCGTCCCTTTGTGTGATTTAAAAGAGTACATCAGATAATCTTAATATTGAATTATGTTCAATTAATTGTAACGACTTGTATTTATGTGATAAAATACGTCAAATTAAAAGAGGTGAATACGTGAAAAGTGCGATTATGGGTGAAGTTTCCCGACTGAAAAAAGAGCTTTATCTCACTGCCGCTGCCAAATATTTTGATGAGACCGGGTATAAAGAGTTCAAAATTACCGACCTCGCCAAAGAGCTCGAAACGTCCGTTGGAACAATTTACAATATGTTCGGTTCCAAAGAAGAGCTCTATATTGAATACCTGATTCTAAAATTGGAGCGGTTTTTAAAAAATCTGAACGATCATGAAACTGCCGACCCGACAGAAAACCTCAAACTCTATTTGCGATACAAATATGAGATTTTTTTACGAATTCATGAACATCGAAATCAACCTATTACGAATGACCCCTATTTTTTCCATAAACTCGATGTATCGAATCATTCTGTCGTTGGAAATATCTACGATTTTTTAGTGCGTCAATTTAAGTTATTGCTTCCGCTGGAGCACACCAACCATATGCACATCGCGATTCTTTTCAAAAAGTTTTCGGACGGATTCATCGAGAGTTATCTTTACCATGAATTTGAGACCACTGGAATTGTTGAGGAGACGATCAACTGGTTTTTTAACGGTGTTGCTAGTAAGCACAGCCCGATAGTAAACAATGCAAGCAACTGATATCGTGAAACTATCATGTGAGACATTAATAGAGATGGATGAGATTTTCGATGAAGAAACGGCAGATGAGACCTTAGAAAATCGCCCTGCTATTCAATACCCTGATGGGAGGACTTACGGTGAATGCGTCGAAGATGAAAAACACTCCATTCGTATGATCAACGGACGATTTGTCCCGACAATACGAATCAAAGATAAGCCTTTACGTCTTCCGCGTGCAGAAGCAATGCGCTACTATAAACAAAAATTACGGAAAGCGTGGATCACGCCTAGCACTGAAAAGGGAAGCAGTACGGGCAGAGGAAGTGCTTTTGAGAGCAAAAAACCTACATCGAATAAGTGTCAGGTCGGGAGAGATAAATAAGCGGTTAATGCTTATTTAATGCTCACATCCACATCCATGCTCATGGTTCAATATCTCATGAATCTCTTCCTTGGAAGCTTCATGGATATCCAAAACCGTCCCTTCAAAAATAAGATCCATTCCCGCTAACGGGTGGTTCCCATCCAGTGTTGCCTGCTTGCCTTTGATCTCTTTGACTGTATAGATAATAACGTCATCCGAATCATCTTCCATGTATCCGTCAATTTCCATTCCGAGAGTTAAACCATCAGGAAGCTCACTTACGTTTTCGGTAATGAGTAACTCAGGATCATATTCGCCAAACGCGTCATCAGAGTTGAGGGCTATTTTGAATGCCTCACCGATTTTTTTACCTTCTAAAGCGTCTTCGACCGCTTTAAAGATCTGCCCATAGTCACCTTGCAAATAGATAAGAGGTTCTGCTTCTTCGTGAAGGAGATTGCCCTTGCTGTCGTTAATATGATAATCGATGGTGACGATACAATTTTTACTTATGGTCATTCATTTTTCCTTTTTGGGTATGGATGGGTATGAGGATCGGGTTAAACGCTTTGGTCGAGATTATAGCGTGTCCTCCTACACACAAGCCTGAGGCTTCACTGGAACTTACGACCGTTCGTACTACAGATGAACCGACCAGCAAGGTCACGATGACTGCGGGGAAATCCTTTTCGATTTTTAACACTTCACCGATGAGTTGGAGTTTACCGCTGAGGGTTTGGGGGCTGAAAAACTCCATTGGCGTTGCAATGCGGATAATTTTACCCAGTTCGAGCGATGCCATACGATCGGAGAGTTTAACGGTTTCGGCGATGTCGTGGCTCACCAACACGGTTGTTACCCCAAGACGCTCATGGATAAGAGCAAGTTCATCCTGGAGTTTTTGGCGCATGATTGGATCAAGCGCCGAGAGGGGTTCATCCAGCAGGAGGATTTTGGGATGGCGTATCAGTGCGCGAGCCAAGGCAACACGCTGTTTTTGTCCCCCTGATAGGGTGTCGGGACGGCGATTTTCAAGGGCTTTTAGTTCGACAAGCTCGATAAGTTCTTCGACATTGGCCCGCTGTTCAGCGGTATCCGCGGCGAAAAGAAGGTTTTGTTTGACACTCATCGTAGGAAATAGGGCATAGTCTTGGAAAACAAATCCGACACTGCGTTTTTGCGGTGTGAGATTGATGTTGCGTGTGCTATCAAACCAGATTTCTCCATCCACTGCGATAGTGCCGCTATCGGGTGTATCCAATCCGGCGATTAAACGCATCAAGGTTGTCTTTCCTGAGCCTGAGGGACCAAAGAGGGTGAGGAATTCATTGTTGTTGATGGTTAGGTCAAAATGGGCATCGAGAGGCCCCTCAGCGGTATCGAGATGTTTGGTAATGTTGATCGTTATCATCGTATCCCTCCAAGCGATTTTTTGTTGAGGGTATAGACGAGAAGGAGTATCGAAAAGGTCACGACAAAGAGGGTAAGGGCATATTGGTGCGCTAAGGCAAAGTTGAGCGATTCGACTTCGTCGTAGATCGCGATGGAGGCGACACGGGTCTCATCGGGGATATTTCCACCGATCATCAAAATTACCCCAAACTCTCCGACGGTATGGGCAAAAGCGAGGACGATACCTGAGATGAGCCCGTGTCGGATGATGGGGAGGATGACGCGTACCATCGTCTCCAGCTTTGATTTTCCCAGTGTATAGGAAGCCTCAAAAATCGAACGCGGTACTTGTGCGAGAGCCGACTGGATAGGGTGAACCATAAAGGGCAAGCTAAAGAGGACGGAACCGATCACCAGCCCCTCAAAACTAAAGGCCAACCGAATACCATGCTGGTTGAGAAAACTGCCGATGGCGGATGCCGGGCTGAAGGCCAGGAGAAGATAAAAGCCTAACACCGATGGGGGAAGGACAAGAGGCATCGAGACGATCGTTTCGATGATACTTTTGAATCGTATTTTACTAAAGACCAAAAAGGCGGCGAGGGGAATTGCGATTACCAACAGTATCAGGGTCGTAACGGCGGCAAGTTTGAAGGTCAGTGCCATCGTGGTTAAAAATTCAGATTCCATGAGAGCCTCGCAGGAGTGAGATTTCGCTAGGCTGAACCATCCAAACCACTTCATCCTCTTCTTTGATGTTTAGGGAGCGAAAGGTAAGAGTAGGAACAAGTGCGGTGATTGTCGTCTCTTGATAGTTCAAAAGAATCTGTGAAAGAATAATTCCCTCTTGTATTTCACGAACCGTTCCCTTGAGGACATTAGCCGTGGTTTGGCTTCTCTCTTTTGCGAGGATCACTTCGGTCTCTTTGAATGCCAAAGTAACGGAGGTAAGGAGTAGATTCTCTTCGTTAGAGCCTTCGGCGAGAAGAAGATAAAGGGTATCATCACCTGCTGATACTTGTATCAAAGAGAGCTGCTTAGAGGTAGTGACGGCTGTGATGGTGGCGCTTAGGGTATTCATGGGAGAGGTTTTTGCATGGGAATTTGATACCCGTTGGCTTTCAAAATTTTTTGTCCTTTTGCTGAGCTCATAAATTTTAAAAACTTTTTGGCGGCGATTTGATTTTCAGGGGTACCGTTTTTGAGTGCTACCATTGCTTGATCGATTGTGTTGTACGTTTTAGGATCGATTTCAACCCATTTTCCGACATTTTTCATCTCAGGAGCCAGGACGATTGATTTTGCGATAAACCCGACATCGACTGCTTTTGTCGTGACGTATGCACCGACTTGGGAGATGGATTCCGCGATAATCAGTTTGCTTTCAACGGCATTGCTCACTTTGTAATATTTCATCGCATTCATCGCTTCGATACCGTAGGGTGCTGTTTTAGGATTGGCAACGGAAATTTTTTTAACCGATGGATCAGCGACAATGGCAACACCTTTGGATAAATCCACACCCGTATCACTCCATAAAATGAGTGTTCCATACGCGTAAACTTGTGCGGGAGTTGTGGTAAATCCACCGTTGGCAAGTTTCGTAGGATACTCAACGTCAGCCGATAAAAAGACATCATACGGCGCACCGCTCATGATTTGCTGAGTCAATTTCCCCGATGCTCCCGTAATGATTTTCACATCGATCCCTGATTCTTTCGTAAAGGCTTTTGCAATGTCGGTGACCGCGTATTTCATATTAGCCGCAGCAACAACCGTGATGGTTTGTGCACTAAGGGAAACTGCCATTGTCAGTACGATGATGGTGCGCTTGAGAGATTCCATACTACTCCATTAATATCTTTTTTGACATAACGAATTATAGAATAAAATTTCTAAAAATAGCCATACTTTTTAAGGCATCCCTCTATTTTTTTTGATCATCTCGTAGGCCGCATTGATCTCTTGGACTTTTAGGGTCGCCTCTTTGAGATATTCATCCGTTGCCCCTTGGGATTTGATGATATCGGGATGAAATTCACGCACTTTGGCTCGGTACGCTTTTTTGACCGCATCGTTATGAACATCTGAAGAGATCCCAAGGAGTGTGTAGGCTTGATCCATTGAGCTTTCTTTAATGCTGTGGCTGTGAAGTGTGCCGAATTGTTCCATCATGCTGTTAAGTTCATCGGCACTGAAGTGCAGCCCTTCGGCAATTTCGTGAAGTATTATTTCTTCGCCGTGGCTTAGCATACCATCAATATAGGCTAGATTGACAAGAAATTGCATCATTCGCATACGCTTATGGGAATCATTACGAAGGACTTTATAGAGCGATGATGCTACATAGTTGAGATTGACCGTGATCTGTTTTTCATGATCAAAAATTTCTTTGAGCAGTTCTTTGGCCGTGTGGGGTTCAGGGAAAAGAGAACTGATATCGTTGAACATATTACCAATGAGTTCAGCCTCAAGTGCATCAACTCTTCCATCTGCTTTTGCCACTTTAGCGCTCAGTGCGACAAAAAGTCCAAGTTCGCTTTGTGCAAGATGCTCTTTCGTAAGTGCAAATTCCTGAAACTGTTTTTTCGTATAGGCATGCTGATTTTTTGTGTACCCTTTACTCAGCCAGTAGATGATGAAAATGACAAAAGCTAAAATTAAAAATTGGGTCATCGTAATCCTTGTGTTCAAATACTAATGAAAGTGTATACTTTAAATGGTTAATGCTTCTTTTTGTTGTCGATTCATCTTTTTGATGGCAAGTTCACGTTTGAGTGCCGTGCTTTTGTCGACACAGTATTCTTGGTAGATTAGTGTTACCGGACGGCGATATCGGGTGTATTTGGCCCCTTTATCCGTAGTATTGTGTTCCATCACCCTTTTGTCGACATCCAAAGCGATACCGGTGTAGAAAGTATCATCACTGCATCGAAGGATGTAAAGAGTGTAGGGAGGATTAACGGACAATGCTCAATCCTTCCGCTTGCCACTGGCTTATCCCCCCTTTGACATTGAGGGGAACAAACCCATTATTGACCAAGATACGCGAAGCGGCAACACTGCGCGAACCGCTGTGACAATAGACGATGATCTTTTTATCCTTAACATTGGAAAGTTTTGAGAGGTTTTCACTGAGACTCTGCACGGGGATCAACGTTGCTCCCTCGATATGCCCTTGGGAGAATTCTTCGGGGGATCGGACATCCAAAAGGGCGACATTGGTGTCATTTTTTAAAAGTTCATAGGCTTGTGTGGGAGTGATCGTCTCAAAATCAGAGAATATCCACCCTTTTGCGTAGGCAAAATACGTTGCAATCCCGGCAAAGGCAATACCATAAAGCACATTAGTGATTTGTTTTTTTGTCATGTAGGGATTCCTGCTTTTTTAGAATTGTAGCTTGTTTATGGTTTACAATCCGATAATAATATGAAGCGGTGAGATAAGGGCAAAAGCCCGCATCCCTACGTGAAAGTCTTGAGATGAGCTTTGTTGTTCGACTGCGATCAGGAGAGTTCCTCCATCGAGTCGAAAGCTGATTTCACTGTTTTCAGCCGAATCTTCCATGGCTTCGATCGTGCCTGAAAGAATATTCTCATGGCAGGAAGCATGGGCTTTGCTGATGGTGATGTCACTGGATTTGATAATTGCATACAGATCACATCCCATCTCAAGACCCATATTTTGGACAGATTTGGTAGTGATCGTGGAGCGAAGAGTGTCTGAATTGCTCAAGCTAAGTGTCAACGTAGAATGCAGACCATGCGTCTCGATCGATGTGAGAATGGCAGGGAGCTGATTACGGGCGCTGGTCGTGAGAAAAGTACGGTTTAGTATGCGTGCAAGACGCTGGGGGTCACTGCCGGCTTCCGAAAAACGGTCGATAAATTGTCGATGCAGTTCACCCAAACGATGAAAGGTCGCGATGAGTTCATGGGCATAGGGGGTAAGCTTCGTTCCGCCGCCGCCACGCCCCCCTGTCGTTCGATCGATAAGAGGATAATCGGCTAGGGTATTCATCCTATTGACTCTTTCCCACGCCGCTTTGTAGCTCATTTTCATCTCTTTGGCTGCGGCATTGATAGACCCTGTCTGCTCGATACGTTCCAAAAGTTCTACGCGTCCCGCTCCCAAAAAACTTTCATTTTCTTTGGTAAGCCAAAAGCGACCATCAATGTTCATAAGGGTTAGCTCTCTGGGTTCTCTTCGTTGGCCGGCCCGTTTTCTTTTGGTTCAAAACTGAGCAGTTTTTTAGTGATGTTTACAGGACAGAAAAAAATAATTTCAAAGAAAGGGTTCATCAGTGTCGTTGCTTCATCGGGCATATCAAAGGCGTTAAATTCAAACCCTTTTCCATCGCTTTCACTGTTCATGGTAACGGTAAAGGTCAATGTTCCCAGCGCACGAAGCATATTGGTGACATTTTTATACGATTTATGCTCTTTGGGAGCCATTAAGTTTTGATTCTCTTCATTTCTAAGATTCATTTGAAGACTTAAAAGGGCGAGATTGTCACGGTGAACGCTTTTATTCCATTTGATAAGCCCTTTGGGAAAACGCAAAAGGGGTGTTTTGGAGATAAGCGGATGGGGAGAGGTGTGTCGAATCGTCTCTAAGACTTTTAAAAAAGCATTTTTTCCGCCAATAGACGCGGCATAGGTAAGAAGCTGATCCCGAAGGAGAATTTTTTCAGCATCGGGGAGCTGATGGAAATGGCACATGAGGTGAGCCTTTGCATTAAGATAGAGTATTATAGCGTTTAATGTCTTGCTCTGTCCGACCGAGCAACCATTCAATGATCAGAGGGAAAAAGTTTGAGACATCAATTCTCTAATCTTATCGTGTGATAGGGCATGGTCAATAAACAGTGCATTGGCAAGAACCCCTTGTTCCAGCAACATATCGGAACCGTCTTTATAGGGAATATTTGCTTTTTTGACTTCGGCCAAAAAGGGAGTTTCTTTGCCATAAATTACGTCAATAGCAGCTTTTGAGGTTGAAAGCAATAGCGTGAGAAGTTCTTCCGGTATTGGCAGATCCGTGTCACTGAGTCCCGCAGAAGTGGTGTTGATGATGAGGTCATAAGCGGCAGGGACAAAGCTCTTCCACTCATACGCCGCAAACCCTTTTTCTTTAAAATATTCCAATCGTCCCGAGGAGCGATTGAGGACAGTGGGAGTAATACCATGGTGTCGCAAAACGGTTGCTAACGCTCTTGCGGTTCCGCCGGCTCCAAGTATTAATGCATTGGAGAGCTTCCCAAATGATCCAATTGCCGCTAAAAATCCATCGGCATCGGTGTTATAGCCGATCAAACGACCATTTTCGTTCACCATTGTATTGACTGCACTGATTTGTTGGGCAATGCCACGAACTTCATCGCACGCAGCAAATGCAGCCTCTTTATGGGGGACCGTTACATTGGCTCCGCTCAAAGCTTTTAAGAAGAAAGTTTCACGCAGTTTTGCTCCATCTTTAAGATGGGTACGGGTATAACAATCATGGTTGCCCAGTTCACGAAAAACACGGTTGTGCATCAGCGGAGAGCGGGAGTGACTGACGGGGTCACCAAAGATCGTAAAAACTTTCATCACGAGGGATCGATTAGATCTTCAAGAGTGCTTGTGAGGGCTCCAAGTTTATTAGTGACTTCGAGGTATTCAAGTTCATGGACAGAATCGGCAACGATACCCGCACCGGCTTGAAGGATGATTTGATTGGGCTTTATAAGAGCGGTACGTATAGTGATGGCGCTGTCCATATTTCCATCAAAACCAAAATAACCGATGGTTCCGCTATAATACCCTCTTTTAACCCCTTCGAATTGGGCTATAAGCTCCATTGAACGAATCTTTGGTGCACCCGTCATGGTTCCTGCCGTAAAGGTTGCGGCAAGGAGATCAAACATATCTTTGTCCTCACGAAGTGTCGCATGAACGTCAGAGACGATGTGCATGACATGCGAATAACGTTCGACGTGCATCATCTCTTCAACCCGCACCGTTCCTGTCGCTGCAACCCGTCCGACATCGTTTCGACCGAGATCGATGAGCATCAAATGCTCTGCCAGCTCTTTTGGATCGGAGAGGAGCTCCTCTTCCAACTGGGCATCACGCTGCTTACTTCCACCGCGTTTACGTGTCCCCGCGATAGGTCGTAATAATATATCTCCATCACTCAGCCGTACCATCACCTCTGGAGAACTTCCGACAATGCTAAAATCGCCGTATTCCATCAAATACATATAGGGAGAAGGATTTTTGATCCGCAAAACACGATAAAAGCTGTAAGGATCAACGGTAGCATTACGGATATAACGATTGGTCATCAAAATTTGGAAAACATCACCGCTTCGAATCATCTCTTTTGATTTATCGATCATCTCAAAAAAGTGTGATTTGGTATGAATAAAATCTCCGCCATGGTCGTTTTGGATCGCTATAAGCGGAGTATAGTGGTAGAGTGATTTTAGGGTGTTTTCCAACGTTAAAAATTGGTCTTGCAGCTCTGCTAGGGCACTGATAAGGGTAATGGTAGAGTGTTTGTGAGAGACAACCGCTACGAGCTTTGGCAAAATAAGATCCATATCAGGGATATGGGTTTGATCTTCAAGTGTGGCCATGTGAGCTTTGAGTGTGGGCTCAAAAACTTGAACCATGTCGTAACCGATGTAGCCGATAAATCCATCTATGTAGCCAACATCAAGTTCCTTTGCTTTGGAATGATAATAGTCATGATCGATAGTACTGTAATACTGTTTTAAAAATTCAAAAGGAGAATCGGAAGAGACACGTGTCTCTTGATTGGCAGAGGAATACTGGGTTAATCCATCGGCATACTGCAAACGCTCACGGGCACCTATTGCGATGATCGTGTAATTGCCATTACTGTTTCCAGCGCTTTCTAGCAGAAAAGAGATCTCGCCGGCAAAGTGAGATCTTAACTTTTCATAGACCGCAATGGGCGCAAATTGGTCGAGAGAGAAACGGTGAGAGTGAATCACATTATCCCTTTATCTTAAACGCTTTTGCTTCGATGTTTTGACGGATATTTCCCATAGCATCTTGTACGGCTTTTTCCCCTTGGAACGGACCAACCAAGATTTTGGTTGTCTCACCTACTTTTTGTGTCGTGTATTTGAGTCCGCTTGCATTTAAGCGATCAATCAATACTTTATTCGGTTCTTTACTGAAAGAGCCTACTTGGACATAGTAGATCGTCCCGGTATTCGCTGTTGCAGCAACAGGCGCTGTCTTTGTTTCGGCTTTTGTCTCGGCTGCTTTAGGAGCGGGAGCTGCTGCTGTTTTTACCGGTGCGGTCGCTTTAGGCTGTACCACTTTTTTTGGTTCTTGTTTGATGGGGGCAGCTTGAACTTTTTTAGGAGCGGGCTTTTTAGCAATTGTAGGCTCTGCATACGTTTTTTGAACCACTGGAGCAGGTTTTTGTACGGCAGGTACTGAAACAGCCGGTACCGGTGCGGATTGCATAGTCGTTTTTGTTGGAATAGCCGTTTGGACAACAGGTTCACTTGTGGGAACATTCTGCAACGACTCTTCTTTGATTTTTTGAGCGACTTGATTCAAGTTTTGCTCACCCATACTCTCATTTCCTTCTTGCAATACCTCAACCGGTTCAAACAAGGGGTCATTGATGATTTCTGTCGGTGCACTAGGCTCCGGAGGGAGAATCATTTGAGGTGATTTTTGAGCTTCATCTTGTTTGAGTGAATTCATAATCACTAAAACGATAATCAAAATGAGAGTCA
>DASUNE010000168.1:0-9607 GCA_036277315.1 Sulfuricurvum sp. | reverse complement strand
GATTACACCACCCTCGCCGTGGTAAGCGTCTATGGCTCTAATAAGCTCCCCTAAAATCTTTTCATCGGTGATCTTTGGGAGATTTATCTTTTCGCCTTTGGGTACGTTGTTCTTATCAATTTTGTGCGTGATGTTTATATCGAGATAATCGTGACTGACTGCATACGTCCACAAACGGTTACAATCCACAAAGAGGCGGTTCGCCGTTTCGGGTGTAGCTTTTCCCTTTTCGGTGATGATCTTCAATAGTTCCCCGTGGGTTATTTCGCTGATTTGTTTTGAGGAGATGATAATGTGGTTTTCGTCATACGTGCAAAAGTGAGGGAAAATATCACGCTCAAACGCTCTCTTTCGCTTTTTAGCGGTTATTTCGGCACTCTTAAGGGTAGATAGCCATTCGTAGGTGATGAGGTGAAATTGAGTCGTTAATGTGGTTTGTGCTTCCATCTCTTTTTCTTGGATGATAGCTTTGATTGCTTTTTTCTCTTGTATCGGGTCGATACCGTTTAAAACTTTGCTTTTGAGTTCGTCACGTTTAGCTCTTGCATCTTTGAGAGATACGGCGGGATAAGTTCCTATTGTGGTTTGTTTTGGCTTCGAGTTGATCGTGTAGCGTACTTCCCAAACTTTCCGCCCGTCGGTTTTAATTACGAGCTGTAAGCCGTTCCCATCGGGTAGGGTGTACTCTTTTTCCCGTGGTTTGGCGGTTTTGATCTCGGTATCGGTAAGGGGGATTACTTTTTTATTCGCCATTGTAGAAACTCTTTAATGTGGTTTTTTTGAGCGATAGATAACCACATTATGAGGAAACCACATTTAAAACCACATTAAGAAGTGAGATTGTATTAAATCGTGTAAGTGCGTATTAGACGCTAAATAGTGAGTAAAGTGCTTGTTTTAGGGGCTTTTATTGTTTGATTTAGACTGTATTAAAGGGGATTAAATTGTAAGGTGGTGGCTAATCTCGGAATCGAACCAAGGACACGCAGATTTTCAGTCTACTGCTCTACCGACTGAGCTAATTAGCCACATTTTGTGGACTGCAATTATAGCCATGGAAGCTTAAAAGTAAGCTTAAAGGTTATTTTATTGCCGATACAAGTTCTTTGAATAAATCGCCACGCTGGGCATACGAGCTAAATTGGTCGAGGCTAGCGGCGGCAGGGGAGAGCATCGCAATACTGTTTCGGGTATGTTTTTTATTGATCTGCTCAACAGCCACGTCAAGGGTATGGCAGAGTACGCAAGGAATTCCATATTGCTGGCAAAGTGCCTCTAAACGCAAAGCGTTGGCCCCGATAGCATAAACGTTCACGTCATATTTTTTGAGAGGGGTAAAGAGCTCTTCTAGCTCTACCCCTTTGTCATCTCCTCCGAGAATGAGATGAATAGGGGCGTCACCGTAAGTGCGGCACGCTGCGAGCGTGGCATCGATGTTGGTCGCCTTTGAGTCATTGATCCAGAGGCGGTTACGTGAGTCACGGAATTCCTCTTGGCGGTGAGGGTCGAGAATAAAGGCGTTTATTTTATCATAATCACAACGATCGTAGAGGATTTTATCGGTTCCCATCGCGATCATGGCATCCATCAAAAAAGCCCCTTTGAACTTGATTTTTGACATATCAAATCCAAAATATTTGGCAAGATCTTTTTCGTTCTCGTAGACGATTTTAAACCCTTTTGTGGGGGCAGATTCGAACATTTTTGGCAGAATGACAGCTTCTCCTTCTCTCATCATCGAGAGAGGTTTGAGTTTGGCATCAAAGTAGGCTTGCATGCTTCCATGCCAGTCCACATGATCGGGTGTGACAGGAAGAAGAGCATAAATGTCAGGTTTGGCGATATTGGTGTAATGCATGCTAAAAGAACTCGTCTCCAAAATCCAAATAGGAGCATCCGGGGACATTGCCGCAAGCGGAGTACCAATATTGCCTCCGCTGATGGCTCCTTTGTCCTTGAGTAGGTGTTCTACCATTTGGGTTGTGGTCGTTTTGCCATTGGTTCCGCTAATCCAGATGGAAAAAGGAATATTGGGAGCAAAAAAATCGTATTCACTGATGAGGTGGGTCGCTTTTTGTATAAGAGGGTGCTGGGGAGGAAACCCGGGCGATGGGATCTCGTGGGTATACAGATGCGAATCAAATTCGCTGACCGGTTTGAGCTGATTACCCTCCTCATCCGTAAACGGTTTAATGACTTTGTCGTCAAAAAAGGTGCAAGGTCCGTAAGCTTTGGCAATAGCACGTGTTGTTTTTCCATACCCGAAACAGGCAATATTCATACGCTGCATTAACGGATCTTTAGTGTGATGATGGCAAGAATATTGGATAAAAGGGCAATGATCCAAAACCGGACGATGATCTTGTTCTCAGCCCATTGTTTCAGTTCAAAGTGATGGTGAATAGGTGCCATTAAAAAGACCCGTTTCTGCCGTAGTTTGAAACTTCCCACCTGGACGATTACAGAAACAGTTTCTATAACAAATATCAGACCGATAAGGATAAGAAGGATCTCGCTTTTACTGATAATAGCCATGTAAGCGATAAAAGCACCAAGTGTTAATGAGCCGCTGTCCCCCATAAAGACTTGGGCAGGATGACAGTTAAACCACAAGAAACCTAACAGCGAACCAATAAGCGCAGCCGCGATGATAACCACTTCACCCGCCGGTATTTTTGGCATGAGAAGGTAGTGCGCCAATGCGGCATTTCCGACAATATAGACAATAATGCTCAACGAGAGCAGGGCGAAGATCGAAGGGACCGTTGCTAATCCGTCCAATCCATCTGTCAAATTGACGGCATTAGAGGTTGCAATGATGACCAAGACCCAAAAAGCTATGCTGAAATCTCCCATGTCAAAAAGGCTTGCTTTGACAAAAGGGACATAAAAACCGGTTTCGAGTTTTGCAACCAAGATTAAAAAAATACCGATTCCAAGACCAAAAAAGATTTGCAGAAACATTTTTGAACGTGCACTTAAACCTGCTAAATTGTGGCCGCCGCGAATTTTTCCCCAGTCGTCCGTAAACCCGATATAGGAATAAAAAACGAGGGTTAGAAGACCACCGATTACATAGGGATTGACAATATTGACGGTCAGCAACGAGGCAATAATTGTCGAGAAGGAAAAGACAATACCCCCCATTGTAGGGGTTTTCGCTTTTCCCTGATGGGCACTTACGTACTCGTTAATCGGTTGAACACGGGCAGAACGCTGTGCCCAGGCGATAAAGCGAGGCATAAGAAACATTGTTAAAAAAAGACCAATAAAAAAAGCTATCCCTGCACGTAAGGTGATGTATTGGAACAAGTTGATGCCGAACGTTGTGTATAACCAGTGTAACATATATAAGACTCTTTGTGTTCGGGATGTAAAGCAATGCAAAGTGATATTTTAATATAATCGGCAAAAAGTTTGATTAATCAAGGAGAAGTTTTGAGAAAAAAAACCGTTTTAGTCATTACTGATGGGATCGGGTATTCTCCAAAGCACGATTTCAACGCGTTTCGTGCAGCCACAAAACCGACATACGACTGGCTGTTTAAAGAAGTGCCCCACTCATTGATCGATACATCTGGACTCAGCGTCGGATTGCCAGAGGGTCAAATGGGAAATTCGGAAGTGGGACATATGAGTATCGGAAGCGGTCGGGTTTTATACCAGGATCTCGTCAAAATTTCTCTGGCATTGGAAGATGGCAGCTTTGCACGTAATATCCCCTTTGTTGATCTATTAAAAGCCTCTAATCGACTTCATTTGATCGCACTTATGAGTGATGGCGGTGTGCACTCCCATATCGATCATCTTCTGGGGGTTGCTGAAATTGCGGCAACGACAGGCCGTGAAGTATGGCTTCATTTGATTACTGATGGACGTGATGTTGCTCCTACTTCTGCATTGCTTTTTTTACAAACCGTTCTGGCACATGGGGACAAAAATATCAAAATAGCCACATTAGGCGGGCGTTTTTATGCGATGGATCGCGATAATCGATGGGAGCGTATTAAAAAAGGATACGATGCAATCGTATCGGCTCATCCTAAAAGCGAACAGAGCGTTGCTGATTATATTGAAAATGCCTATGCAAAAGGGGAGACGGATGAATTTATCACTCCGTGTGCTTTTGAGGGATATGATGGATTTAACGAGGGGGATTCGGTTCTTACTCTTAACTTCAGAAGCGATCGTATGCGTCAACTGGCTTATGCTCTTGGAGATGCGACGTTTAAAGGATTTGAACGCACCTATATTCCGGTTCATTTGGCAACAATGACGCAGTATGATAAAAATCTTCCTCTTCCGGTACTGTTCCCAAAAGATGCGCCGGTAAATACGTTGGCAGAAGTGATCTCAAATGCCGGATTACGTCAGCTTCATACGGCCGAGACGGAAAAGTATGCCCATGTGACCTTTTTCTTTAATGGCGGTATTGAAGAACCGTATGAAAATGAGACCCGTGTATTGATTCCAAGTCCACAGGTTAAAACGTATGATTTGCAACCGCAGATGAGTGCCCCTGAAGTAGGTGACGCTGTTGTGACAGCGATGGATGAAGGGTACGATTTTGTGGTCGTCAATTTTGCCAATGGAGATATGGTAGGGCATACGGGGAATTATGAAGCGGCGATAAAGGGAGTAGAAGCGGTAGACAAAGAGCTGGCTCGGATTATCGAAGCGAGTAACCGCAATGATTATGCTGTGGTTATTACGTCGGATCACGGTAACTGCGAAGAGATGCGTGATGATGCGGGAAACACTTTGACGAACCACACAGTGGGAAAAGTTTGGTGTTTTGTCCTCGATAATGAGATCAAAGAAGTCCATCCCGGAGCGCTTAATAATGTTGCGCCTACTATTTTAAAACTCATGGGGATTGAAAAACCCTTAGAGATGGATCAAGCACTTATATAATATAAAAGGAATGAGATGAAGTTTACAGGTAAAAATGTATTGGTAACAGGTTCAAGCCGCGGAATCGGTGCAGAGGTAGCACGTGTATTGGCGGGTTATGGTCTAAAAGTATGGATCAACTATCGCAGCGGTGCGGAAGCAGCAGATGCTGTTAAGGCGGAAATCGAAGCTGCCGGCGGTACTGCGGCAGTGATAGGCTTTGACGTAAGTGATGAAGCAGCATTTATGGATGCGATTAAGACGATTGTGGATGCAGATGGTGAATTCTCCTATTTGGTGAATAATGCCGGGATAACGAGAGATGGATTGGCCATGCGTATGAAAAGTGAAGATTTTATAGCGGTTATCAATGCTAACTTGCTTTCAGCTTTTGTCGGGTGCCGCGAGTCGTTTAAAGTAATGCGCAAGAAAAAGTTTGGTGCAATCGTTAACATCGCCTCTATCGTGGGTGAAACAGGTAATGCGGGGCAAACAAACTATGCAGCTTCAAAAGGGGGTGTCATCGCTATGACCAAAAGCTTTGCACAAGAAGCGGCCACAAGCGGTATTCGGTACAATACAGTCACTCCAGGATTCATAGCCACGGATATGACGGATGTTCTCAGTGAAGAGATCAAAGCCGCGTTCACTGCTAAAATTCCTATGGGACGTTTTGGTGAGCCAAAAGAAGTTGCAGAAGCGACAGCTTTCTTGCTCAGTGATCACTCAAGTTATATCACGGGTGAGACCCTGAAAGTCAATGGCGGGATGTTCATGTAAAAAGTCTTAAGGGCAAAATTTTGCCACTTAAGCTAAATATGTTATAATTTCTACGATTTTACTCATTAAAACAGGAGCTATTATGGCGCTATTGGAAGATATTAAAGAAGTAGTGGTTGAACAACTTAGTGTTAACCCGGATGAAGTTAAAGCGGATTCTAAATTCGTAGAAGACCTTGGTGCAGACAGCCTTGATGTTGTTGAATTGGTAATGGCTCTTGAAGAGAAATTCGATATCGAAATTCCTGACGATGAAGCGGAGAAAATCCAAACTGTCCAAGATGTAATTAACTACATCGAAGGTAAAAAGTAATCCTTTTATCGGGGCGTATGCCTTGATATTCAGTTCATTAATTTTAATGATCAGAGGTGTTTTTTCGAATGGAAAGAATACCTAAGATCAGCGATCAGCAGGAGAAAATGTGAGAAGAGTAGTAGTAACCGGAATGGGAATGATCAATGCGCTTGGTCACGATAAAGAGAGCTCGTTTAAAGCAATTTGTGACGGTGAATGTGGCATTGACACGATCACTATTTTCGATGCTTCGGCTCAAAGTGTGCAGATTGCCGGTGAGGTAAAAGGGTTTAACCCTGAAACCGTTATGCCTGCCAAAGAGGTAAAAAAAGCGGATCGTTTTATCCATTTCGGACTGAAAGCGGCTCAAGAAGCGATGGCGGATGCCAATTTGAACGAAGAGATCGATAAAGATCGTTTCGGTATCAGTGCGGCAGCGGGAATCGGCGGTTTGGCGGCAATCGAAGCGAGTTCGATTATACTAGAAACCAAGGGACCGCGTCGTATCTCTCCATTCTTTATCCCCTCGGCGCTGGTTAACATGCTGGGTGGTTTCGTATCCATTGAACACGGATTGAAAGGGCCTAATCTTTCTTCTGTAACGGCCTGTGCTGCAGGTACACACGGAATCAGCGAAGCGGCTAAAACCATCATGGTCGGCGGTGCCGATCAAATGCTGGTTGTGGCGGCAGAATCGGCAATCTGCGGTGTCGGCATCGGTGGTTTCGCATCGATGAAAGCATTGGCTACCCGTAATGATGAGCCTAAAAAAGCATCACGTCCGTTTGATGCGGATCGTGAAGGATTCGTTATGGGTGAGGGTGCTGCAGCTCTCGTACTCGAAGAATACGAAAGTGCCGTTGCTCGCGGTGCCCATATCTATGCGGAACTGATCGGATTTGGCGAAAGCGGTGATGCGAATCACATTACGACACCGGCTCCGGGCGGCGAAGGTGCTGCGCGTGCTATGAAAGCCGCTATGAAAATGGCAGGCAATCCAAAAGTTGATTACATCAATGCGCACGGTACGAGTACCAAGTATAATGACTGGTACGAGACAATGGCTACCAAAGAGACGTTCGGCGGAAAAGAGAATTGTCCTCCGATCAGCTCGACCAAAGGTCAAACGGGTCACTGTTTAGGTGCTGCTGGCGGTATCGAAGCGGTTATCAGTATCATGGCTATGCGTGATGGTATTATCCCTCCGACGATCAATTATGAGACTCCGGATGCGGATTGTGATTTGGATATCGTTCCTAATGTTGCTCGAAAAGCAGAACTTAATGTTGTCATGAGCAATTCATTTGGATTTGGCGGTACCAACGGTGTCGTTATTTTCAAAAAAATCTAATAAGGTTTTCATTTGGCTACTTATCTTGATTTTGAACAAAAGATTTGCCAGATCCAAGAGGAGATAATAGCGGCAGAAATTCGCTATGATCACCACGCGGTAGAGATTCTCAAGCAGGATCTTGATAAAGAGGTAACAAAAACCTACGCAAATCTCTCTCCCTATCAGGAATTGCAGCTCGCACGTCATCAAGACCGCCCTTATGCCCTCGATTACATCAATCTAATCCTTGATAAAAAACACGAATTGCACGGAGATCGTCATTTTCGTGACGATCTTGCTATTGTCTGTTATTTGGGAATGATCGGTGAGCAGCGTGTTATGGTGATTGGCGAACAAAAGGGACGCGGAACGAAGAACAAACTCAAGCGTAACTTCGGTATGCCGAATCCTGAGGGGTACCGCAAAGCACTTCGTGCTGCAAAAATGGCAGAAAAATTTAAAATCCCTCTTTTGATGCTGATCGACACTCCGGGCGCCTATCCGGGGCTGGGTGCAGAAGAGCGCAATCAAAGTGAAGCGATTGCCCGTAATTTGCTGGAACTTTCAAACCTCAATACAATCACCGTTTCGGTGGTTATCGGCGAGGGGGGAAGCGGAGGTGCATTGGCGATCGGTGTTGCCGATAAGCTTGCGATGATGCGTTACTCAGTTTTCAGCGTTATTTCCCCCGAAGGTTGCTCCGCTATTTTGTGGAATGATCCCTCAAAAGTCGAAGCCGCTACCAAAGCGCTGAAAATCACCAGTGCCGATCTCAAATCATTGGATTTGATCGATGATATTATTGATGAACCGCTGATTGGGGCCCATCGTGATAAACACGGTGCTGCGGATGCGATCAAAACCTATTTTCTCAACCAAATCAGTGCTCTTGAAACACTGAGCGATTCGGATCGTTTGGATCAGCGTTATAACCGTCTGGTCAGCATGGGACGTTTTTCCGAATAATCCTCTTTTCAGAGGAACTCAATTCCTTTGATCCTCTGCGCTATAGAGCTTTTTACTTTTTTTCTTCGGTATTCTTTTCTTCAATAATTTTAGGGGTCGGTTTCAGCCGTTTCAGCCGCTTCGCCTCTTTTGAAAAAGCGATTAGCTCCTCGGCGGTATGAATATTCTTTGGAACATACGGGAGAACATGCTGAAGGAGCTTGGTCGTTGTGATGGCATCGGAGAGGGCGCGATGATGAATAGCCTCTTTGTAGAGCTTTAGCTCATCGTTGAGGTACAGTAAGCCGTAGCGTTCGCTTTCGATGGTCCGTTCAGCCAAATCAATGGTACACAGCGATCGGTTGAGCAATTTCTCAAATCCAACCCTCTCCATCATGGCGGAAACAAAATTGTAATCAAATTTGGCATCATGCCCGACAAAGACCGCATCTCCTAAAAAAACACGAAATTCCTGCATCACTTTTGCCAGGGCAGGCGCTTTAAGGGTCTGCTCGACGCTGATACCGGTTATATCCTGTATCTGTTTCGAAATATCGGTGGCGTAAACCAAACTTTCAAAGGTATCGACAATAACGCCGTTTTTAAGCTTCACTGCACCGATTTCGATGATTTGGTGGTGCGAAGGCTTTGAACCGTTGGTCTCAATGTCGACAATGCAAAATAAAGTATCGTTTACGGGGGTAAAACTGCTGCTGAGACGGTAGCTGTTCTCTTTGAGAACCAGGTTTAATCCCTGTGCTTTCAAGAGTTCAATCGAAAGATCAGCAGGAGGGGAGAGATGGGATTCAAACTCCTCTTTTGGGACCCCGTTTTTACACAGGCGAGTAAAGAGTTTGGTATCCATCATCTTCACGATTTTGCCTCGCGTATAAACGTAGAGACGGATACCGGATCTTTTACCCCTTTGGAGGCTTCGACCCCGCTGCTGACGTCAACGCCGTAAAATCCATAGGATTTTACGCTGGCTACGTTCTGAGGCGTCAACCCTCCTGCAAGGATGATTTTAGAGCAGTCTAATCCCTCAAACCACTCAAGGTTGAGACGCTTTCCGCTGCCGCCGTATCCTTCACAAAAAGCATCGACAAGACGGTAGTGATCGGAATGGTTCAAAATATCGGATTTGCTCTGGGTGCGTATCACGCGCAATGCAGGAAATCCTAATGTATCAAAAAGGGTTTCGGGGGCATCGAAGTGAATTTGGGCAAGGGTGCAGCCCGTTGATAAACAGATGGTGCGGATTGTTTCCGCGCTTTCGTTGACGAAGAGGGCTACTTTTTCGATAAAAGGGGGAAGCTCTTTGATAATGGCTTGTGCATCATGGGGGGTAATGTATCGGGGGG
>DASUNE010000167.1:0-3336 GCA_036277315.1 Sulfuricurvum sp. | reverse complement strand
GTGGACGTTTGGCATTTACCACCGACAGCTTTACCGTAAGCCCAATCTTTTTTGATGGCGGAGATATCGGGAAGCTCAGCATCTGCGGAACGTGCAACGATTTGGCGATGATGGGGGCAAAACCTGCTTATATGACGTGTGCGGTGATTGTTGAAGAGGGATTTTCGGTTGCTGATTTGGAGACGATTGTACTGTCGATGAAAAAAGAGCTTGAGATTAATGGCGCTTTAATCGTCTGCGGTGATACCAAAGTCGTCCCGCGCGGAAGTGTCGATAAGATATTTATCAATACGACGGGGATCGGTGTTGTTCAAAAAAGCGGGATATCTTCAAACCGTGTCAGTGAAACCGATACGATCATTGTTTCCAATCAGATCGGTCGCCATGGAGCAACGATTTTTGCCAATCGTGAGGGGATGGAGTTTAGCTCTGCATTGCAAAGCGATTGCACGTCTCTTTGGCCGTTGGTGGAAAAGCTTCTGGCCGAAGAGATTCAAATCACGGCGATGCGTGATGCGACGCGAGGCGGTGTTGCAGCGGTATTGAATGAATGGGCTAAGCAATCCAATGTCTGCATCGAAGTCAACGAAGAGAGTTTACCCGTGAGCGATGAGGTGCGGGGAATCTGTGAAATTTTGGGATTTGAAGCCTACAACCTTGCCAATGAGGGGACATTTGTTCTGGCGGTAAAGAGTGAGGATGCACTCAGAACAGTAGCCATTTTACAGGGTTTTACAGAGGCACATCATGCGGCGATCATCGGTCAAGTAACCCACCAGTATGACGGACGTGTCATGCTTTTGAGCGCATGGGGATCAAAACGGTTTATGGATTTACCCACTGGCGAGTTACTTCCAAGGATTTGTTAATGCACGAGTATTCCATCGTGCAGGCGTTGTTAAATCAGTGCGAAGAGATTGCGCAACAAAACAATGCTGACTCAATTACGAAAGTCGTGGTTAAAATCGGCAAAATGTCCGGAGTTGAGCCCCATTTACTCGAAATTGCGTTTAATACCTTTAAAGAGAAAACGCTATGTGACAACGCAAATTTTGTAATGAATGTACAGCCTTTGACGATTGAGTGCAATCAGTGCGGAACGATTACGCAGTTGGATGAAATCTATTATAAATGCCCTCACTGTGAAAGTTTGGAGGTAAAAGTCATTGATGGGGAAGATATGTTTTTGATGAGCTTGGAAATGGAGTAGTATTGGATGAAACGTAAGTGTTCTTTTAAGAGATTTTAATATCTTTAACGTGATAATATAACGGAATTCGAATAATACTGTTAGCAAGGGATTTAGTATGGATCACGAAAAGATAATGAAAAAGATAGAAGAAAATAAAGGTCTTTCACGTCGTAACGCCCTTAAATTGATGGCGCTTTCTCCCATAACAGCCTCCATACTGGCAGGATCTGCAACACCGACTACGGTTGAAGCATCATCATCCAACGCAGAAGGAAAAATAGTGATTGTCGGTGGCGGAGCAGGGGCTTTGATGGTACTGTCGCGTTTGCGACGAGCTCTTTCTAAGCCGGACATCACAATCATCGCTCCCAATGACAAGCATGTGTATCAACCGGGACAGATTTTTGTCGCGGCGGGTGAGTATGCTCCAGAAGATATTATTTTTGACAATAAAGGCTACATAGGCAAAGATGTGACATGGATCAAAGACGAAGCGTCAACCTTTGATCCGGATAACAATAAACTCACCACCAAAGGTGGCAAAATCGTTGAGTACGACTACCTCATCGTAGCCACCGGAATACAATATCATTATGAGCAGATTGCAGGCTTGACCTCTGATATGATAGGAAAAAATGGTATTTCCAGCGTCTATCTCAATGATCTGGCACTCGGAACGGCAGAAGGTGGAGCCATTACCTATGAATGGTTTAAATCCATTCGTGAAGCGGCAAAAACATCCAATCCCCGTGTTCTTTGTACCCAACCCTCAACACCCCTGAAATGTGGCGGTGCACCTCAAAAAATTCTCTATTTATGTGACGATTTTCTCAAAAAAGAGAATCTTACCTCTCAGTTCACTTTTGCAACGGCAGGAGAAAAACTCTTTAGTCTTCCCGAAATTGATACCGCCCTCATGAAGGTCCAACAAGACTACGGCAATATCACCAATAAATTCGGTCATGAACTTATAGCCATTGATGCTGTCAATAAAATTGCTACTTTCGTCCATAAATATGAGGTTCAGGGCGAATACGACAAAGAATATGAAGAATATGAGATGATTGCGAAAGAAGAAGAGGTAAGCCTCGAGTACGATTTTATTCATGTCACTCCGCCGATGTATGCCGTCGATGCTGTGGCTAACTCATCGCTTGGATGGCAAAAAGGGACGGCAAAAGGGTGGCTTGAAGTAGATCGTGAGACACTTCAGCACCGACGCTATAAAAATGTTTTTGGAATCGGCGATGTGTGCGGTATTCCAATCGGAAAAACAGGGGGAAGTGCACGTCATCATGGACCGATTGTCGTAGGAAATCTGATCTCGGTCATGGAGAAAAAAGAACCGACACTGAAATTTGACGGCTATACGGTTTGTCCACTTAAAACGTCGTACGGCGAAATTATTATGGCGGAGTTTAATTATGATGGGTTAGCACCGTCCTTCCCGCTTGACCCTGCGAAACCTCGCTGGATATGGTGGGCATTTGATCTCTACTTACTGCAACCGATGTATCGCTATTTGATGCTTAACGGGTTAATGTAAAAAAATGTAACGGTAGGTGCTTTTTTAAGCACTCTTACCTCTCTTTTAGTTTGAATCCTCTACAATATCCTCCTAAAACTTTACTAAATGGAATACTTTTTGCGTATCGATAAATTTCTCAATTCAGTTAACCTGACCAAACGGCGAGCTGTTGCTCAAGACATGATCCATGAAGATGTTATTTTACTCAATGGCAAGGCAGTTAAACCCGCTAAAAATGTTGCTGTCGGTGACATTATCACCCTGATCTATCTATCCCACGAACAACGTTTTGAAGTCTTGGCACTTCCAACAATCAAGTCTACACCAAAATCTCAGCAGCATTTATACGTCAAGGAGATTGTGTGAATTTGATAAAAAAAGATTTTGAGACACTGTTTGAGCACCAAATGAGCGATGAGCAGATGCGAGATTTTTTACTCTCTCTGACACTTGATAAAAATACCTCATCCTCTATGATAGCTATTGCGGCGGAAGTGATGAGAGAACACTCTCTGAAGCTGAGTGTCTCCCCTGATCTAGCGCATAAGCTCATCGATGTCGTAGGAACAGGTGGTGACAAAAGCGGGAGTTTCAATGTCAGCTCTACGGTCTCAGT
>DASUNE010000166.1:0-5336 GCA_036277315.1 Sulfuricurvum sp. | reverse complement strand
ACAACAATATTATAATCCCCATAATCGGTTGTACCGCCTGCGCTTTTACCCGGATGATAATTGCGCTGTCCCCATCCGATACCATGAGTTTCTCCCCCCATCATCTCCCCTGGGGACATAAATTTCTCAATCGGCTTATTTCCATACGCTCTAAAAATCTTTTGCGCATCGTATTCATAATGACTTCCCAAACACAGGGCGTCACCCACCAATGCACCGAAAAAAGCCCCCTTGATGGCCTCTTCTTTTGTAATATTGTTCATCCTATCACCCTACTTTTTATGCGAGTTTATCCGATTATCGTAGTGAATCCAAAACATTTTATTGCTTTTTTACTTTTTTTCAGCTATACTTCAGTTATTGAAAGATGATTTAGAGTTTCATCTTTAGCTAGCTCTCTATTGAAGACCTTTTGTTAACAGTACGGCCCGCTCTAAGAATACTCCACTTTATATTTTCGACCACCGCGGCAACGGGGTGTATTTTTAACAAAAAGGTCTACTATGGCAGATGTAATCAACGGAACAGTAAAATGGTTCAATGGCGAAAAAGGTTTTGGATTTATCCAACAAGATAACGGAGACAAAGATTTGTTTGTTCACTTTCGTCAAATTAACCGTACTGGTTATGGTCGTGTTTCACTTGAAGAAGGTCAAAAAGTATCTTATACTGTTGGCCAAGGCGACAAAGGTCCACAAGCAGAAAACGTTACACCACTGTAATCTCTTCTATCCTGAGCAGGTTCATCCTGCTCATTTTCTCCCACACATTTATTTACAATCGTTTCATTCGTCGATCTACCACTAACTATTCATCCACCTTTACCCATTAACCAACCCTATTCGATTTAGAAGGATCACAAAATGGAAAACAGAGAAGCCGTATTAGACGCTCTTTCAAAAGGGAAAAAACTCACCAGTACCGTTACAGGTCTCCAATACATCTATATTGATGGAAAGCTTCATGCCAGACACGGTGAAAAAAATGACTGGAATCAAAGTGAACTTTGTTTTGAGAATCCTCCTTCATGGCTTAATCTAAGAGATTAAACCTCTGCATCCTATCTTCAATGGATAGGAAACGTATCTGAACTATTATCATCTTGAGTGTTTAATCTTAAAACTCATACTCTCCTCCAAGTCAACATACTATAAAATACCCTCTATCATCTCTGCTTTTTAGCAATCTTCAAGGAAATTATCGTGAACGGAAACGAACGTAAGAATATTCAATCGGGCAAGCGAGTGAGTATCGTCCTCAAACAAGATCAATCGAGCGGAAAATTAACAGAGGGGATCGTACGCGATATTCTCACAAGCTCATCTTCGCACCCTCACGGCATCAAAGTACGTCTTATGAGTGGCGATGTAGGCCGAGTCAAAGAAGTCTTTAATTGATCCCCTTTTCACTTTGGATGGTCATTGCGATGATGCTCTGGGGAACCGGATGGCCTGTCTTAAAAATTCTCACGGAGAATGTCTCATGGGAAGTCGCTACTTTTTGGAGACTTCTTTTGATGAGCATTGCGTTCATCCCCATTTTGTGGTGGAAAAAAAAGCCCTTACGTTTACCAAAACCATCATGGATATGGGTAGGAATAAGCGGATTGTTGTATGCCCTCTATATGGCTCTTGCATTTTGGGGGATTAAACTTGCGACTGCCGGAGCCGGCGGAATGATCATGACCACGTTAAGCCCGATATTAACCTCGATCTTAGTCCTTATCTTTATCCGCTCCCGTACCTCTTCCCATCATACGATCGGGTTAGGATTGGGACTCATAGGGGGGATGATCATGCTGGAAGTCTGGAATGGTGATCTCCTAACCAACAATGGCAATCTGATTATTGTTTTAGCCGCACTGGCATGGAGTGCCATAAGCGTATTGGCACAATACAGCCACAATCATCTTGACCCCATCCTCTATACCTTTTTTCTCGGGCTAAGCGGCACGGTGTTTATGTTTTTTGTCGCATTTCCGCATGGTATTTTACAAGTGTTTGATCAAGGGATACGTTTTTGGGGTGCTCTTTTATATTTGGCTATCTTGGCTCAAACGATGGCGTCGACGATCTATTTTATCGCCTCAAGCAAAATAGGATCCCAAAAAGCCAGTTCCTATATGCTCCTGGTTCCTATTTTTTCGCTCATCAGCAGCTATCTTCTGCTGGATGAGATCCCCTCTTTATCGCTTCTCATCGGCGGAGGGATCAGTATCTTTGCCGTCTATTGGATCAATCGCTCCAAATCTATCCCAGCCAATGGTTAAAATATCTTTTTAACCCATAGTGATAGACTCCAAGGCCAATAAGGATCCCGATACTATCGGCCACAATATCCATCAAGGAAAAAAATCTGCCCGGTATAAAGTACTGCATTGCTTCAATCTGAAATCCCACAAGGAATAAGAGTCCAAATTTTTTAAGGGTAGAAAGCTGTGTAGTCGAAAGACTCAGCAAAATATAGAGGACAAAAAAAGCGATAAAATGGTTTTGCTTATCCCAAAGCCCTTCAATTACCTCAATATGCTGAGGAGTAAGGGCGAGATATTCGATGACACAGAACGTAATAAAAAAAGAGAATTTAAAAAAAGTAGCTTTCATTGAACATACTGTTGTGCAATAAGGGAAATATCAACAACCTTCCCCTTGCTGTTTTGTTTCACATACTCCACAATCATTCCGTGAAAATGGGCAAAAGTTTCCTGAAGCGTTTGGGCTTCACAATGTTCCCGTATCCCGTACTCGCACCACTCTTGTAAATCGCTATAACTCTCAAAATCATATCCAAACGCTCTGAGAAGACGTGCAGTATAGCTATCCACGACCATCACTTCACGCATACAGGCGTAGCAAAGGATGGAGTCGGCCGTCTCAGGACCAACTCCTTTTTGTGCCAAGAGCCACTCCCGGCTCACACTCAGGGCAAACTCCTCAAATGATCCAAAATCTTCGAGTATTTTTGGCAAAGTCGGATAATATTTTGGGATTTGGCTTTGACCAGCCCGCTTGGACGAATCAGTTCGCTTAAAATATCCAGATCGCATTTCGAAAGGGCTTCAAGCGTTAGCATCTCATGGTGAGCAAGATTATCAAGAGAAATTTTAACCCTGGTCCATAGCGTGTTTTGGGTGAGGATTGCACCCACGACTACTTCAAACGTGCCGTGCTGTGGCCACCAAAGAGGTTGTGAGTTTTCGAGGAGGTTGAGACGTTTAAGGGCACTAAAAAGTTCCCATGAATCAGAAAGCTCCATTACGATTCGACCCACGCATCGGTTCGGACAACTCTTCCATCATCAAAGATTTTGAGCTTGAAAGCATCGGTGCATTTCCCCTCTTCGAGTGTCATGATGGCGATTTGGAGGATTTTTTTGCATTTTTCGGGAACTTCAAAACGTCCGGATACGCCCGTGAGAAATCGCTCCAATGGCACGGTGGCATCCATCCCGATGACGTTATCGCGACATCCGCTTAGACCCATATCGGTGAGATACGCCGTCCCTTTGGAGATTTGGAAATCATCACTCCCCACATGAGTATGAGTTCCGATGATACCGCTGACGTCTCCTTGGAGTAACATCATCATGGCACGCTTCTCACTGCTGGCTTCCGCGTGAAAATCGATAAAGATATGGTCAATACCCTGCTCTTTAAGCTGCATGACACTATCACGAGCACATCGAAACGCATTGTCCACATACGGCATCCCATAATGCCCCATGATATTAAGAACCGCCAATCTCTCGCCTGCCACCTCAAAAATTCGGCATCCGCTTCCCGGCACACCCTCAGGATAATTATGGGGACGAAGCAAGGGAAGTGTCGCCAGCAAAGGGAGTATGTCTTTTTTGTCCCACGTATGATTTCCGCCCGTCATGACATCAATGCCTGAATCAAAAAGCTCTTGCGCATTTTTCAGCGTCAGACCAAAACCGTGGGAAGCATTTTCATAGTTGGCAATGACAAAAACGATCCCGTGCTCCGCTCGAAGTTTTTTCAAATGCTCTTTAATCATCACACGACCCGGACGACCGACGACATCCCCTATAAATGCTATTTTCACTATTAATACCCTATTATTTCAATTCTGAAAGTGTATCAAAACAATGCTTTTGTATAATATCATATGTTAAAGTACATCAACGGTTACAATCCGACCATTCAAGCTCAAATCGAGTCTCTGATTCACCAAAATATCCTTGGGGCACATTTACGTGCCAAATATCCCGATACCCATCCCTATACAACCGATAAAAGCCTCTACGACTACGTTATTGATCTAAAGAACAGTTATTTGCGCAACGCATCCCCGATAGCCAAGGTTCTCTACGATACTAAAATTCGTGATCTTCAATCGGCATTGGGCACCCACACCTTTGTCTCACGAGTGCAAGGGGGAAAGCTAAAGGCTAAAAATGAGATACGCATCTCCCATCTCTTCAAAAAAGTCCCTGAACCCTTTTTGCGGATGATAGTGATCCATGAACTGGCTCACCTCAAAGAAAAAGAGCACAATAAAGCATTTTATAACCTCTGTACCCACATCGAACCAAGCTACCACCAACTCGAATTTGATGTACGGCTTTATTTGACGCAAGTCGATCATTTTGGGGCACTGTATTAACGAAAAATATCCCGTTTATTTTTTCACCAACTCCACCAACGTCTCATAATGCGGTGTGTGCGGAAACATATCAAAAAGTTGAACCCTTTGCAGACGATATCCTGAGAGATACCCCAAATCACGAGCCAAGCTTGTCGCATTACAACTCGAATAAATAATCCTCTCAGGAGCGCTTCGCTCAAGCCATTTGCAGATCTGTTCACCCAATCCCCTTCGCGGAGGGTTGACAATAACCACATCGGGTTTATCTCCCGATACAGCTGTGAAACTCGCCGTATCCATTGCCTCAAAACGGAGATTCTCAAATCCGATCACAGAGGCTGAATCTTTAGCACATTCAATCGCTTCGCTCTCTATCTCGATACCGATAATCTCACGATCGGGTGCAGCGCAATGGAGGGCAAATCCGCCAACCCCGCAAAAAAGATCCCAAACTACCTTTGGCTTTGTACCATTGACCCACTCCGCAGCGGTTTTGTACAGCTTCGCCGCCACATCGGTGTTGGTTTGAAAAAAGCTTTTGGGCCGTATAAAAAGAGGGATGCCGTTAAGCCGCTCTTCCAAACGGTTTTGTACCGTCAGAAATATCTCTTCTTCCCCCTCCAAAATCGCCATGTGAACGCTTTGGATATTAGCCGTAATAACTTTAAGTTCCGGAGAAAGCGCAGTCAAATCTGCAAGTGAACTTTGAAGCCGACCGATGATCCCGTG
>DASUNE010000165.1:0-17955 GCA_036277315.1 Sulfuricurvum sp. | reverse complement strand
AGACCGGTGCAATCGACCACTCTGCCAGTGACCCGTATAAGAATGAGCATATTTTTTACATTTTGGAGGTGGCACCCGGATTCGAACCGGGGGTCAAGGTTTTGCAAACCAGCGCCTTACCACTTGGCCATGCCACCATCCCTGTAATTGTGGTGCCCGGAGCCGGACTTGAACCGGCACAGTGTTACCACCGAGGGATTTTAAGTCCCTTGCGTCTACCGATTTCGCCATCCGGGCAACGATAACAAAAAAATATCCCAGATCAAACATCAAAAAAAAATGTTTCAACTGGGATATTATGGAGCGGGAAACGAGGTTCGAACTCGCGACCCCGACCTTGGCAAGGTCGTGCTCTACCACTGAGCTATTCCCGCATTTTTTGTGGACTGGAAGTATAGCAAAAAAAAGTGGGTGTGTAAAGAGGTTTTAGTGAATTTTGGCGTATAATGATATTAAGATTAGCGGTGTGTGCTTGATTTTTTTAAAATTACAAGCAATTTTAGGCATTTTGCCGAAGAAAGCCTAGTGCTAACGTAGCTATTTCGATAGCGTTTAATTTAATAATTAAGGAATTTTTATGCGAAGCGATACGATAAAAAAAGGGTTTGATAAAACTCCACACCGAAGCCTTTTGCGAGCTACCGGACTTAAAGATGAGGATTTTGATAAACCGTTTATTGGGGTGGCGAATTCGCACATCGATATTATTCCGGGACATTTTTTCCTCCAAGAGTATGGTCGTATTGTCAAAGAGGCGATTCGAGAAGCAGGCGGTGTCCCGTTTGAGTTTAATACCATCGGTGTGGATGACGGGATTGCGATGGGGCATGATGGGATGCTTTATTCCTTGCCAAGCCGTGAGTTGATCGCGGACAGTATTGAAACGGTGATGAATGCGCATAAGCTTGATGGGCTTATCTGTATCCCCAACTGTGACAAGATTGTTCCGGGAATGTTGATGGGGGCGTTGCGTGTCAATGTTCCGACGATTTTTGTCTCTGGCGGACCGATGAAGGCCGGGCATAAAAAAGATGGGACTCCCATCGACCTTGCAACAGCGTTTGAAGCAGTGGGGCAGCATGCGAACGGAAAAATGTCGGATGAAGAGCTGTATGAAATCGAGTGTGAGGCATGTCCAAGCGGAGGATCGTGCTCAGGGATGTTTACGGCAAACTCTATGAATACCCTCTGTGAAGCGATGGGGGTTGCGTTACCGGGGAACGGTACGGTTTTGGCAATGACGCCTGAGCGTATCGAAATGGTCAAAGTCGCGGCAAAACGTATCGTAGAGATGACGATGGATAAAAACAGTGAAAAATGGAATATGCGTAATATTCTTAATGACAAAGCGATTCACAATGCGTTTGTCATCGATATGGCGATGGGCGGATCAAGCAATACGGTGTTGCATTTGTTGAGCATTGCCAAAGAAGCAGAGGTTGATTTTAGTATCCAAAAAATCAATGAGATCTCTGAAAATGTTGCCCATATCGCCAAAATCTCTCCGTCTCTTTCAACGGTGCACATGGATGACATTAACCGTGCAGGCGGGGTCAATGCGGTTATGAAAGAGGTAAGCCGTCGCGGCGGTCTTCTCTATACGGACGCGATGACCGTTACGGGTGAGACGCTGGGTGAGCGGATCAAGGATGCAGTTATCAAAGATACCAATATCATCCACACGAACGAAAATGCTTTTTCTCCTGTGGGCGGCTTATCTATTTTATTCGGTAACTTGGCGTTGGAAGGAGCGGTGGTCAAAACGGCAGGAATCACCCCTAATATGCGCCAGTTTACGGGAAAAGCAATCTGCTTTAACTCCCAAAATGAAGCGATTACGGGGATAATGAGCCATAAAGTCAAAGCGGGCGATGTTGTTGTTATCCGCTATGAGGGGCCAAAAGGCGGTCCTGGGATGCAGGAGATGTTAGCGCCAACAGCCCTTATCATGGGGATGGGGCTGGGCGAGAGCGTTGCACTCATTACCGATGGACGTTTTTCGGGTGCTACTCGCGGGGCAAGCATCGGGCATGTAAGCCCTGAAGCGGCTGAGGGGGGTCTTATCGCGTTGATAGAAGATGGAGATGAGATCGAGATCGATGTCGATACGCACAAGCTTTTACTCAATGTGGATGAAGAGGTCCTCTCCGTGCGACGCTCCAAGTGGAAGCCACTCAAAAAAGAGATTACTTCCAAATGGCTCAAGCGTTACAGCCTTCTTGTCTCCAATGCCTCGAATGGCGCTGCACTAAAAACCGAACTCTAAGATTTCTCTTTACGGGAAATCACTTCATCTTATCATTATAGTGTTTACACCCCAGGATGGGTAAATTCGGGAACGATTTGTTTTAACAATCTAAGCTGCTCGTTAGAAACGAGCAGCGCTTCGATATCCTGACAAAGCTTGTCAATGGGATAGGATGTTTTCCCCGCAATCAGTATTGACTCAAATACGGTTTTTTGCTCACTCTCATCCATCAACAGTTCTTCGTACAGTTTTTCTCCCGGACGTAGCCCTGTTGTGCGTATTTCTATCTCTTTGTGGGCATAAAGACGAATCATCGTGCGCGCCAAATCAATAATTTTGATGGGTTTGCCCATATCGAGAATAAAAAGCTCCCCGCCACGGGCAATAGCGGCAGCTTGGAGAACGAGCTGACACGCTTCGCTAATGAGCATAAAATAGCGGGTAATATCCGGATGTGTCAACGTGATGGGACCGCCTGCATCGATCTGTTCTTTGAATTTTGGGATGACACTTCCGCTTGACCCCAGCACATTACCAAAACGTACCGCCACAATTTCGCTGTTGCGCGGATCAACATTTTGGGCATACAGTTCCACGATACGTTTCGTCGTTCCCATGACATTGGTGGGACGTACCGCTTTATCGGTTGAAATAATAACGATTTTAGCAACGTCATATTCGATCGCGCTGTCGATGACGTTGCGGGAGCCTTGAACATTGTTCATGATCGCGGCGTGCATATTGGCTTCGCACAAAGGAACATGTTTGTAGGCGGCCGCATGGATGAGGATATCCGGCTTGCTCGAGGCAATAATGGCATCAAGGACCCGTTTCTCTACTATATTACACAGCTGTAGTGTGGCTGTAGGAAGTCGTTCTCCGATTTGATAGAGATTGTATTCGCTATTGTCGAGCAAAATAAGTTTTGAGGCCCCAAAATGGTGACATTGCAACGAAATCTCACTTCCGATACTCCCTCCCGCGCCCGTGATGAGAACCGTCTTATTGCGTATAAAGTTTTCAATGGTCTGCGTGTCAAGGTCTTTGGGATGACGGGCGAGAAGATCATCGATCTTCAGAGGCTCAATACTTTCCATGGCATCATGGAGAACCCGCGATCGTTTGATCTCTTTAATGGAGGTTTCTTGAAGCAGGGCATAAACATTTTGCAACTCTTCTTGGGGCAATGATCCCTCGATGATGGCCGTTTCGATGGCATGCTGAGTAATGAGCCCAGAGAGCTTAGAGAGATCAAAAACGGGGATATTATGAATGGCAGAACCAATCATGGAGTGATTTTTTTCCAGTACCGCAATAAGGGCAACGGGGTAGTAGTTCCCCTTTAACAGGCTTTTGATGAGAGTGTCGGTGTTGGGTGAAATCCCTATGATCATCGAGGGCTTGAGGGGATTAACATTGCTGCTTGACTCTATCATCAGCCGCTTCGAAAAACGTAGGGTCCCTAAAAGAGTAAAAGAAAGAAAGAAATCAATGATGATAACGCTTCGCGGGAAGGGACTAAACGGCTCAGGGAAAACGAAGAAGAGCAGGGAGAACAAGGTGTAGGTACAAAGATGCGCCAAAAAAAGTCTTTTTGCGTCACTGAGGGCAAAAAACCGCCAAATGAAATGGTAGCCTCCAAAAAGTGCGGTCATCCACAGTTTGAGTGAAATGATTGAAAAGGAAACCGCCCAAAAGGGGATAAGAAAATCTTCTGTGATATCAAAATTAAAACGGAGAAGATAGGCACCATAGAGGGTAAAAAGGGAGATAAGAATGTCCGCAATGACGAAAAAAGCCAGGCGCTTATTGCTGTTTGGACGAAGGAATTCCATCAGCGAAGAGCCTTTTTTAAGAGATTGGAGACCCGTATAACATCCATTTGGTTCATTTGGGTTCCGCTTGGCAGGCATAGCCCTTTTTCAAACAAGGTTTGTGAGGTACCATTTTGTATACAGAGGGCATTTTTGAAGAGCGGCTGAAGGTGCATTGGTTTCCATAAAGGGCGGCTTTCGACAGCGTGTTCTTCGAGCGCCAGACGAAGCATATTGGGGTCGGAATGGTTAAATGTGAGGGTCGTAAGCCAACGGTTTCCTGCGGTACGGTCAAGCTCCGGCATAAAAGAAATCTCGGAAACAGAGCCCAGTTCTTCACGGTACCAGTTGAAAATTTCTCGTCGTTTGGCGATGCGTTCTCCCAAAACTTCCATTTGAGCGACTCCAATAGCGGCAAGAATATTGCTCATACGATAATTATAACCATAGTCGGTATGTTCATAATGGGGCGCATCGTCACGTGCTTGTGCCGAGTAAAAACGGGCTTTGTCGATGAGCTCTTTGTGCGCAGAGACGAGCATCCCTCCTCCGGAGGTGGTCAGTATTTTATTTCCATTAAAGCTGTAGACCCCAAAAGTTCCAAATGTGCCGGTTTGCTTCCCCTGATAAGAAGCCCCAAGACTTTCGGCCGCATCTTCGATGAGGTGGATTCCATGTGCATCGCAAATGGTGGCAATTTTTGTTATATCGGCACATTGCCCGTAAAGATGGGTAAGAATCAGAGCTTTTGGTTTTTTAGGGGATTTTTGTATGGCCTGTTCGAGGAGCTGAGGATCGAGATTCCAGCTCAAGCCGTCGCTGTCGATAAAAAAAGGGGTGGCATTTTGGTAGAGAATCGGCACTATAGAGCCGATAAAAGTAAAGGAAGAGGCCAGAACGATGTCTCCTTTTCCAATCCCAAGCACTCTGAGTGCAAGATGAAGAGCTGCTGTAGCGCTGGAAAGGGCAATAGCATGAGGGGTCAGCGTAAGATCTCGAATGCTTTGTTCAAATTTATCGACCATGGGCCCCAAAGGGGCGATGTAATTGCTCTCGAATGCCTGCGCAATGTATTCTTGTTCGCGGCCGCTCATGTGAGGCGGAGAAAGGAAGAGGCGGGAGGTTTGCATTATTACACTTTTAGTCTATAGACTTTAGCCATCGGATCGCTATGCACCGGTTCAAAAAAGTTTTTGTCATAGTGCTCAAACACAAACATCTGGATATAGGCGGAATTCAAATAAAAATCATCCAAAATCAAAAATCGTCCATAGCTTGCCATGTAGATGACATTCACCCCTTCGGAGGTAAATTGCTGCTCATTGATTGTGAGGATGTTTTTTTGATCGTAACCGACTTGAAAAAAGTGTTTGATCGGAACTTCATCATTTCCGATTTTCACACTGTTTTTATCTTTAACAATGGATACACCGTTTCCAAGCTCAATGGTTTTCCCTGTATCTTGCATCGATCCGGTCGCATAAAAAAATGGCTGTTTCAATGCGTTGTTAGGATTCTTGAGATCAAGATAGCTAAAGAGTGTTACTGTCGGGAGAATCTCCATCATTCGAAACGGCAAGTAAAGATAAACATCCCGAGTTGGCTTGGGCAACGATCTTGGATTGAGGTCGACAGAGACCATTAAATCATCAATGCTGTCGGCTTTATAATCCTTAAGCATCGTCGCAATAATAGCGCTATCGTTTGTTTCAAACCCTTTTTCGGTGTATTCGACGCTTAGACGTGCCATATACGCCGCATTTTTTATCGGTTGTGTCAAAATATAACTGGCGGGGTAATTGACGTCACCGCTGTGTTTTCCTCCGTCGACAAGCGTTTTGACATCGCTGTAGTAGCGGATAGGATATCCGTAATCCCACCATGTGATTACGTAGTCTTCTTCCGATGCTATTGTTCCGAGCTTATCAAGGGTATCCACCTCTTGGGCTGTGAAAACGGTAGGGGTCATGTATTCTTTGATATGGAGATAGTTGGGATAGAGGGCGGTGCTTGTAAAAACAAACAAAACAACAGCGCGCAACCATTTTTTGCCTATGGGTTGCGTGATGAGTAATAGCAAATAGGCAAATCCGATCGCCATCGGGGCAACGGCATAGATCGTAAAACGCAAGCCCGCAGACATCGCGATAAAACCAAGCCCCACCAAGGGTAGAGTGATTAGGAGCGGGCGGTAAACGATAACGGCCAGAACGTAGCCGATTGCCGAGAGTATAAAGGTGAGAGTGTGGCCGCTGATTCGCTCTGCGAATACGGTAAAGGGGATGTGGCCCGCTTCGCGGACAGTCTGAACGACATCATAAAAATACAGGCCCGTACTATCAGATACGCTTTCTCGGACAAGATATCCTTTGAGCTGAGCCCAAATAGGATCGATGCCCCCGGCGGCAAAATAGAGGGCCACAATAGCCCCAAACAGAGGCCAAAACCATTTTTTATCAAGATTCGGGCGGTAATGGAAAAAAGCGTAGAGGGCTGTAGCCAGGGCAATTTTCACAAAAAATGGCAGCGATAGTACGCCAATGATGATAAAGAGGACAATTTTATACAAGTGATGATTGGATCGATCGAAAACAAGGGTGTAGAGTATCATCGTTCCCAAAATAGCGCTGTTGAGTGCATAACTTTGAGGATACCACCACTGGTAAAGGGCAAACGAGACGGCAATGGGAATAAGAAAGCGGTTGCGCTGATGCAAAATCGCAAGAATAATAAAATAGAGGGCAAACAAGGGGAGTACAATATTGAGCATATCGGTGTCATAATATCCGGTCATGGTACGGTTGTAGTAACTGTGGGCGATACTGGCGAGCAATGCAGCGATAAAGCCTAACGTTGTTTGTCCGAGTGCACGGCCGATCAATATAAGGGGGATAACAACCAGCGAACCGATGAACGCCGGCATCGTGAGAAGGAGTGTTTCAAAACTGACAGGGATGATTTTTGATAGCCATACCGTTAATAGAGAGATTGGTTCGTTGATAGGGGATAGATCGTTTGCCTGATGAGTTCCAGCTAGAATGTCTCGGGCCCCTTCGGCAAAGAAGTAGCCGTCATTGGTGTTGATCATAAGAGCGTTATTCCAGTAAAAAGATTCAAATCCCTGGACATCAATGACCCACACATAGCGCATGGTAAGAGAAAAAAGATACGATAGCAAGACTAAAAAAATTAAAGTTTTGATTCCAATCGATTCATTGGTAAGTTTGTAGTGCATAAGATGGTCCCTATTGTACTTGAAATGGTTGAATATAGTGTATCGAATTAGGAATCTAAATCAGCTTTTAGTATTTTTAACAGAGGCTGGGATTCCTACTGCTATTGCATTGGACGCAATAGAACGGATGACCACGCTTCCTGCTCCAATGATAGTGTTGGAGCCGATCGTGATATTTTGTATGATACAAGATCCGATGCCAATATGGGTATGATGCCCAATATGTACATTTCCAGCCAAAGCAGCATTGGGAGATATATGGACAAAATCTTGAATATCACAATCGTGTTCAACAATAGAACCGCTGTTGACAATGCATCCGTAACCGATATAGGTGTCCGCATTAACGACAGCAAGGGGCATGATAACAGTCCCTTCTTTTAACATTGCAGATGCAGAGACAACCGCGCTTGGATGGATTAGGACGGGAAGATGGTATCCGGCTTCAGAAATTTTATGGTAGATTTTTGCTCGTGAGGTATTATCCCCTATTCCAAGGGCAATGTGAGCTGAAGGGTGCGTTGAACAAAAAATTTCCCATGAATAACTATTTTCGATCTCTCGATCATCAATCCACCCGCCTATTTTGTATCCGCAGCTTTGAATGATGTCTGCAACGACTTTACCATGACCACTTGCCCCATAAATAAAAATTTCATCTATTGCCACGAAATCTCTCCATTGTGACTTTCCCGTGTTGGGATATTCCCTCTTTTTTTAACACTTTTACAAGGGTTAAAAAAAGGATTTTCAGATCAAACCAAAATGAAATACGGTTCACATACTCGACATCATAACGAAATTTTTCTTCCCAGCTTAGTGCATTGCGTCCATTTACCTGTGCCCACCCTGTGATGCCGGGTTTCACATTATGCCGTTGAGCCTGTTTGGGGGAGTAGAGATCCAGATATTCAACGAGTAGCGGACGGGGACCTACAAAACTCATCTCTCCTTTGACAACATTAAATAGCTGTGGAAGTTCATCGAGACTAAGGCTTCGGATCAGTTTTCCGATCCCATTAAGCCGCGCTTCGTCGCTTAAGAGTTCTCCGTTTGCATCTCGTGTATCGCTCATGGTCCGGAATTTGTAAATGGTAAAAATCTTCCCGCGGTATCCGGGCCGCATTTGAGTAAAGAATAGGGGCCTTCCCATTGAGACGATAATCAAAAGAGCCGTCGCAATGATGAGCGGAGAGAAGAGAATCAGTAAAAATAAAGCACCGACTCTATCGGACAGGGGTTTTATGATCTTACGATACAAGCTTGAGTCCATATATTTGGAGATGTTTATCTATGATTGTAGCCAGTTCAAACTCGCGGATTGCTTTTTTACGGCCTGCTTCTCCCATTTGGTGCCGTAATGATCGGTCACCGATTAGTTTTTCGATTGCTTTGGCTAGAGCCGGAATATTTTTTAAGGGAACAATAAAGCCGTTCTTCCTATCTTCCACGGTTTCGCGGCATCCGACGACGTCAGTTGTAACAATCGGCAATCCCATGCTCGCAGCTTCGATACTTGTCCGTGGAAGCCCCTCCCGATAGCTTGGAAGGACAAAAATATCAGTTTGGCCCAATTGTTCATAAATATCGTCACGATGCCCTAGATAGGTGATACTAGGCTGTTCTTGCATAAACTTTTCGCTAAAGCTAAAACGGTTACCTGGATCGGGAGAGCCAATGTAGCGAAATTCGACATTGGGGTAGAGGGGTTTGAGCAAATCAGCTGCCGCAATAAACTCTAACACCCCCTTGTGCTTTAGTGTACGGGCAATCATGGTTACGACAATTTTTTCAGACGGTGTTTTGGGAATCGGGGTCCAGACTTTTGTATCGATTCCGACCCCTTTGATCGTGAATACTTTGGACGGAGCAATAATCCCTTTGCTGATGAGGTAAGCAGGATCATCTTTGTTGACGAACATGACCGTATCGGCGAGTTTGAATGTCTGCCGATAGAGTATTTCGATGAGCTCACGGACAATACGGCTTTTGAGATCGTTTTCAAGATAAAAGCTCCCCAATCCTTCGACGAGATTGATAATACGCGGGATTCTTGCGAGCCTCCCGGCAATCGTTCCATAGATATTTGGCTTTGCCGTAAAGGTATGGAGGATATCGAGATTGAGAGGTTTGATAGCCGTGTAGATGTTACGGATCGCTTGCAGTTCTTTGAAGAGGTTAAGACTTGAACGGGTGATTTCATACGGAATGTGAAGTATGCCATGATGTTTAAACCTATCACTTTTATTGCCGGATGGGCAAATCGCATAGACAGTATGCCCTTGTCGCACTAACTCCTGCATAATGGGCAAACGGAAAAGCCAGAGGTTGAGATCGAGATGGGAGAGGAAGCCGAAAGTCATGTAGTAGAAGTCTCTTTGAACGTTTCGTTTATAAATTGCTTATAAATTGGAAAATAGTGTTGAATGGAGAACTGGTAGCTTCTCTCTTTGGATTGGTTGGACAGTGCAGCATAGTGTTCAGGGTCGGATGCCAATTTTTGAATGGCTAAAATCCATTCCGATGGGTCAGATGCTAAATATCCATTTTTTCCGTGCTCAACGATATGGGTGTTTTCACCGACCGGTGAAGCGACCATTGGTAGCCCTGCGGCTTGGTACTGGATGAGTTTGAATCCTGATTTTCCCTGGCTAAACGGGTCATCGGTTAAGGGCATGATCCCTACATGAGATTGTTGGAGAAGAAGGGTTTCTGTTTCGCTCGACCAGTCATAAAACTTCATCGACACACCCTCTATTTTTTCGGATTCAAGTTGTGTTGAGGCGATAATGAGGAGGTCAAAATCGATCAGTTTTGAGAGTTGTTGAAACATTGGAGCAAATGCTTTGATGTAGCGGTAGGTCACACTGCTGCCGATCCATACGAGTGAAAATCGTTCAAACTTTTGAACAGAGTTGTCCGGTTGATAGTGTTCGAGATTTATTACCGTCGGAATTTTAATGACGCGAGCGTTAAGTTTTTTTACCGAGTGTTCTAGATAATGATTACCGACAATAACTCCGGTGGCATTTTTAACGAGATGATCATATTTTCCATCCAGCAATAGTTTCCCACGGTAATCTTCCCAGACATTGTCATCGAAATCCAGAATATATCGCTTGTTGCGTAGAAACAATTTTTCGAATCCATACGGAAGATACGGGAAAAGCTCTCGTTCAATCATCATGTTGTCTGAAGATCGTAAGACAGCGAAAAGCCGCTGACAATAAGAGAGGAAAATCCGCCATGTATTTTTTGGTTTTTTAGCAAAGAGATTTGAGAGATAATGAATATCCATGAAAGAGTGGATTTCGATGTTGTAATTTAGCTCAGCTAAACGGGAGGCGAATGCAAAACTGCGATAACGGCTGGTGGCGCCTTGTGTCGGGTATTTTGTGAAAAAGGAGAGATTTGTCATTTTTGGTGTCTCCACATCAATCGTTGGATTTTATCTCCGAAGAAGGATAAAAAAAGTCCAATGAGTTTGTATAGAAATGGTTTCCCTTCGTTCAAATAGTTGAAATAGCGCAAATGGAAAAGAAAGGAACGGGGTCTTAAACGATTTGAGAAAAATTCTGAAAAATAGGAGTGAACTTCTGTAATAAAATTTTTTTCTTGTGATGAAAAAAAGGAGACGTTCATAAGGGTTTTCATAAACATCAATGTTTTTTTGTATGCTTTTTCCCGTGCATTGAAAGGGTGGATTTTGCGTGTGTCAGCTGCGCCGATCTGATTGCATCCGTGCTGGCGGTATCGGATAAGAGGCTCGTCGATGTAGGTAATACCGCCAAATTTATAGGCACACAGCGTTAGCCACCAGTCGTGAACGAAAATATGGTCCGGAAAAGGGAGCGCGTATTCCAGAAGTTTTCGGGAGAACAGCGCTGTGCATCCGGTTACATTGTTGTGTAGGAGATACGAATAGATATCTTTGCCGAGGATTTTGCGCGAATAGCGTGAGTAGGAGGGTGCCAGGAGCTTTCCCTCGCCGTCGATCAATGATGCATCCGAATGGATGAGTGCGCAATCCCCGATTTCTTGCAGCAACGTGGCAATTTTCTCTTTTTCCCATATGTCGTCCTGATCGGCGAGGGCGATGTATTCCCCTCCGCATAAAGAGAGGGCTATTTCGAAATTTTTGACAAGACCGAGGTTTTCGGCGTTGAAAAAAACTTTGATTCTTCCATCCTGCATGGCATAGTTTTTAAGTATAGCAGGCGTAGAATCTGTTGAATGATCGTCACAGATGATAATTTCAAGATTACCATAAGATTGCGAAAGTATAGAGTCCAGCTGTTCGGCAATAAATTTTTCGCCATTGTAGGTTGCCATTGCGATGGAAATAAGCGAGTTCATCATGTGCGTTTAACTGTTCGATAAATAAATGAAATAAGCGGGTAACAAAAAGAGAGATTTTTTTTGATGAAATATTTACTTGTGTAAAGAGAATTGATTTTACTATGGAGACTGGATTCTTTATAGCACTGACTTGCTTCTACAGGTTGATTCAAGTCCAAGTAAATAAGTGCTTTTTCAAGAATATGTCGAGTAATTGATTTTTGAATATGCGTTGAATATTTTTTTTGAAAAAAATCATCAATATAATTTAATGCCATAATGGAAGCATCTAATTGTTGAATTGCATTGATGGAGGACCAAACTCCATTTTGGTGAATCCTATATCTTGCCATATTATCAGACAATAATTTGATTTTTCCGTATGCAGCATGTATTATATGTAAAGGCCAATCCGCTAATTGCAGTTTTTCGAAAAATGGAGGGATTTTTACATTTTTATTTCGATAAACAAATGTACAAGTGTGTGCAATATTTGCATTAAATAAATCAAATATTGTCAACTCTGTTTCATGAACTATTTTTGGAAAATGGCTGATAACAGTTTGACTTTTTTCATCATAATTTTCACTCATATGACAGCATATCGAGTATTCCGGATTGTTTTCTAAAAATGTTATTTGTTTTTGAAGTTTATAAGAGTCAGTCCAATAATCATCGCCCTCACACAATGCGATATAGCGACTTTGACAGGCTTTGAAAGTCCTTTCAAAATTTTTTTGCATTCCTACATTTGAATCACTTGTGATTACTTGAATCAAATTCGGGTAACGATTTCTATATTTGTTAATTATGTTGAGGGTATTGTCGGTACTATCGTCTTCACCAATAATAATTTCAAAGGGAAAAGTGGTTTTTTGCATTAAAAAACCATCGATTGCTTCGCTTATAAACTTTTCATGATTATAAGTTATACAACATATACTTACGGAAGGAGAATTTTGGGAATTCCAAGTACTCGTAATCTCTTGTTCTGTTTTATTAATCATACAGGTCTCTTTTTTCAAAAAGAAACAGAGGTTCAGAGATATTGACACCCCAATATTTAGGGTCACTTTCTGATAATACTTCTGAATGAGTTTTAACATGGGATAAAAAACCGTATGTAGTGAATACGTCAAAAATATCACTGCCAAAAAGTCGTACATGGTCTTCTTGTCCATACAATTCAAGCCGTAAATTATTTGTATTTATCCCGTCATCTTCCAGAGTGTGATGCAGCTGTGTACTGAATGGTGTCTGCAAAATGGCATAGCCGCCGATTTTTAAAACTCTTTGAATTTCAAAAAGGGCTTTGGGTAAATCATTTACATGTTCCAGAACATGATTGGCGATGACAAAATCGAAATGATTTTTTTCGTAAGGAATGTTAAGCATGTCCATTTCTATAATATCAGGTGCTGTAGGAAATAAATCTGCTTTAACGTAAAGTGATGGATCCTGCTTGGCAATATAGCCAGACAATAGGTTTTCAGGGGCAAAATGAAGAATAGCAGCATCTTTAAATTTAGAGGTGATTTCAAGTTTCTCCATATACATACGTAAATGACGTTCGCGATCATGTGCTCCACATACAGGACAGCTAAAATGATCAACATCAGAACCAGTGAAATGAAGTAATACCATAAGGGCTGGTTGATTTTTCCATCCACCGAGATAAGGTAAAAAATTTCGAATTTTCGAGGAACAAAAATTACATTCATGGTGTTGAGCAAATGGTAATGTTGCCAAGACGGTGTCAAACTTAGTTTTAATACGCCTCAATATCATTTGAATAAACTTCCGATTCTTTTATTTTCCGGAGCTTCTAAAAACTTTTCATAGTTTTTCAAAACTTCTTCTTTGTTTCGTTCGCCAACTTTTTTGTTCCCGATATAAACCCCCCAAGGCTCTAATGATTTAGTTACGACAGAACTTGCTCCAACTGCTGTCCCCTCACCGATGCTTACCCCCGGCAGAATGACACTGTTTGCTCCTATGATACAAAATTCACCAATGGATATCGGGGAAGTTTTGATATTTCTATATTCATTAGAAACGGAAGAATTACCGAATCCCCATTCTTTAAAATCATCCGTAGCGGTTAAAATTCTACATCCTTGTGAAATAGCAGCGTAATTACCAATGATAAGCTTGTTTCCTCCAGTAATGGAGGTGAAATTTGCAATATGAACATGATTTCCAATAGTGATTTTTTCTTTTGCGTAAATCAGGACAAAATCATCGATGATGACATATTTTCCGAAGTCGATATTCTCAAGACCTATAATTTTGGTGTATTCAAAAGTTTTGACATCGGGGATATGGTATCTATCCATTTAGATATTTTCCTTCACAATTTTTATAATTAGTTTTAAATTATTTTTTTCTAAATCAGCATATATGGGCAAACATAAAATCCGTTTGGATATATCTCTTGAGATGGTACAGCATTGCTTAGGTTCGATATAGTTTAATGTATCCAGTGAAGGATAAAAGTAGCGTCGCGGAAAGATTTGCTGTTCAGTGAGTGCTTGTTGAACTTTTTTGAGCTGTTCTTCGCTTTCCAAGACTATAGGAAAATAACTGTAGTTTTTTGTAGCATTCAAATTTTGTTCTTGAAATTGAAGTAATCCTTGCAATTCATTTTGATACGTCTCTATAATGGTTTTTCTGCTTTGTTTGATTTGTTCCATATCTTCCAAGATACAAAGTCCCATTGCTGCTTCAAACTCATTCATTTTCGCATTGGTACCTAATTCGGGGATTGATTCACTGTTTTCGATACCGAAGTTGATCAAATAGCGTGCTTTTTGAACGAGATCGTCATCATTGATGATTAGCGCGCCGCCTTCGATTGTATGAAAAAGCTTCGTTGCATGAAAACTGAGGGTAGAAATATTGCCATAATTAAGGATGCTCTGCTCTTTATATTGTATATCAAAAGCGTGAGCCGCATCATAGACTACTTTGAGATCATTTTGTTTAGCGATCCGTTCAATCTTTTCAACCTCACAGGGATTTCCGAAAACATGAACCCCTAAAATCGCGGATGTATTTTTGGTAATACTCTCTTCGATCTTGCTTGGATCGATATTAAAAGTATAGGGATTAATATCAGCGAAAATCGGTAAAAGACCATTGGTAACAAGGGAACTGGTCGTAGCTACAAAACTAAAAGGAGTCGTAATGACAAAACCTTTCAGTCCGAGGGTACGATAGGCTATTTCTAAGGCTACTGTACCATTCGCCACTAACACAATATTTTTAACACCCAAATAATCTGCCAGTCTTTTTTCGAGTCGCTGTGTCAATGGACCATTGTTGGTCACCCAATTGTTTGCATAGATTTCATCAATGTATTGTTTATATTTGTCTTTATCAGGAAGATAAGTCTTAGTAACATTGATTATTTTGTGATTTGTATACATATTTTTATACTCATTCATGTTTAAAGATCATAGGAACAAATTCCAAGTTTAGACGCGTGTTTTTTAGTGTATACACTTTTTCGCATCCCTTTATCGTACTAAGCCGATGAGCAATAATAATGAGAGTTTTGTTTTCACATAGTTTATAGATTTCTTCCATAATTTTTGCTTCCGTGTCGATATCGAGGGCGCTGGTGGCTTCATCGAGAACCAAAATTTCAGGATCACGATAGAGCGCTCTTGCGATAGCAATCCGCTGGCGTTGGCCACCGCTTAGTTTGATGCCAGCATCCCCCACCTGTGTTTCAATTCCTTCATGCTGAGAGTCTAAAAATTCTAAGATGTTCGCTTGTTGTAAAACGTGCTTTATCTTTTGTTCATCCATGTCTGTACCAAATGCGACATTTTGAGCAACCGTACCATCAAAAAGATAAATACTTTGGGGAATATAACCTATTTTTTTACGCCATGCTTTGATATTGTGTTCATCCAATGGTATACCATCCACGACAATAGTGCCGGTTTTTGGTCGGTATAGTCCGATGATAAGGTCAATAAGTGTTGATTTTCCGCTCCCGCTTTCACCGACAAACGCAACCTTTTCCCCTTGGCGGATGGTAAGGGAAATATGATCTAAAATGGGTTTGGCTGAGTCATATTCGAAATAGACGTGATCCAACTGAATTGAGTGCTTAAAGGTGATGGGGAGATCACCAAAATTTTCTGGATCATACATCAGATCATTGTGAATGATATCAAGGGAGCTTTTGTAGAAAATGATTTGATTGTAACCCGATAAGATACGGTTAGCTGAGGGCATAAGCCGATAGAGCCCAACTACAAACATTGAGATCATCGCCAATGTGCCGGAAATATCGCTTTGATACTTATGGACAATATAGACAACCATAAAAATAACGATACTAAATCCAAGAGCTTCTAAAAAAAGACGAGGGACATGGGTTAGGGTTTCATTTCGTATGTTAGCGGATGCGTAGCCCGCACTGGCGCTCGCGAATTTTCCGAGAATGGGTTCGGTATTTGAAGTGAGTTTCATGAGTTTGAAATTGCCGAGACTACTTTGAATGATTTCGTAAAATTTCTTTTGGTGTTCTTCTCGGGAGATTCCCGCTTTTTTGATAGCACGTGAAACGGTCATCGCTAAAAACAGAGCATTAGCAATCAGGATCACACTTATCAAAAGGGTGATTTTCCAGTTGATGTACAGCATGATGGAGTAGATAAATAAGACAACAAACATTTCACTAAGCATTAATAAAAGGCCAGAGATCAAAGCGGTCATATTTTGTGCTTCGTTAATGATTGCTTTGCTTAATTCTGCGCTATTTTTATCGATGAAGGCTCTATAACTCATTCCGAGATAATTTTCAAATAAACGGTAGGCGATAAGATGATAACGCCCTTTTGAAAATTTTGCAAGAAGGTAAAAGTATCCAAGGTTGAGCACGCTTCGAAGAAAATAAAAGATCAATAGAGCAATTCCTGTTGCTATTATGAAGTCAATATCACTGTGAAAATTAAAAAATCGATAGGCGAGATCAAGATAAGAATGACTGTGAATGGTCGAAAAATTGCTGGCAATACCAATAAAAGGCAAGACCGCGGTAACGCCGATCATTTCGATTAAGGAAATGGCTATGGATAGAAAAATCAAAATGACCAAAAATTTTTGATCGTGGCGCGTGAGAATAGAAAACAGTTTAGAAAAGAATAGTTTCATCTCATGCTGTTTTTATGCTTTGTTTTTTTCACAATATCGTTTAGCATACAAAAGCCGTTCTCTGTGTCCGGCATCTGCCAATGCTTCGGTAATGACACTGCGAAGATAGTATTCGACATACTTGCATAAATCAATATTCCCTTGTATCCCGGCTTCTTTTTTAAATCGTTGAACCGGCTCTGAAAGTTCAGAATTGCGAAATAAAGTTTCATTAAAATCGAATCCGAAGTAATTGAGTGATTCCGTGTATTGATGGGTGAGCTTTTCTTTGAACTCGTTAAAATACTTGAGAAATTCTTCGCGGTGTAGATCTTCAAATGCTTTCAGTGAAGCTTGATGTGCCTCAAGGAGGGCGCGATTTGTCCCGATAATGTGAATGGTATCGACTTGTTGCCGACGAATTTTTTTAAGCTCAAATTCAAATGCATTTTTTGTTTCCGCAGAGATCGTTTCCAGTTGTTTTTCCATAACGGCTCGTTTGTCGGTGAGTGCTTGCTCTTCGGTAACGAGTGCTTGTAATCCGGCTTTAAGGGTTTCAAACTCTTTCTTTTTGCTCATATAGGATTCTTGGGCGCTTAGAAAATTTTTACTGTAGATTTTAATAGCATACCGGCTGCGCTGTTCAAAATCGCTGTAGTGTTCATGTAAAAAGCGGATGGTGTTGAATTGTTGTACCAGTTCCTGGTTGTAAATAGTGGGGTCTATATCTTTAAACATCCCTGCGGCGGAATAGATAAACATTTTAAAAACATCAAATCGAAAGTTTTCATCAAAATCAAAACCGATGGCATTAAAATATTTTTTGACAACTTTAATATCATCCTCAAAGAAATCAAGGACAATCTGTTTTTGAGAAATAGATACGGGTATCATGCATTAGATTCTTTGGATAAAAATGTGATTTTCTTATGATAGCGTATAATTACGAAAAAAAAAGCATAAAGGAGTCGCAAGGTGTGTGGAGTATTTGGAATCATCGGAAACTATACCCCTGCAAAGGCTCGTGCCGCTCTCCAGACGCTGAGCCATCGTGGACGTGATTATTGTGGTATCGTCGAAGAAAATGAGCTTTTTTTAGCCCATCAGCGTCTTTCGATTACCGATAATCATCCCAGATCGCATCAGCCTCTGCGTCACAAGAGTCTTCTTTT
>DASUNE010000164.1:0-2299 GCA_036277315.1 Sulfuricurvum sp. | reverse complement strand
TGTATTGTTTGGGCTGTTTATGATCGATCAAAGTGCCCCTATTTTTATCGTCCTTGGATTGAACTTTTTTGCGGTGATTAAGCTTGTGGCCTTTATCGTGTTTGAAAGCGCATTGGCATTAACCTTTATCCTAATATTCAGGGAATCTTTACGAGATCTTTTTTCACATCGCTTAGACGTACAAAGGTAAATCCCTTTTTTAGCAACGCATTGATCCCCTCGATTATCCCCTCACGGGTTCCCCCTTCAGGATGATTCATGTGCAGGAGGATAATATCACCGTTTTGGGCATTGAGAAGTTGCTGGGTTACTTTTGGTGCGCTAAAGGTTGCCCCCGCATCCCCTAGAACGGAAAATCCGCCGATTTCCATTCCCAGAGAATGAGCAAGTTTAACCGCATATTCATCATAATAGGCCGTTCCTGAGCGAAAAAATGCGGGGCGTTTTCCGGTAAGTTTCTCTATTTTTTGATTGTTCCCTTGGATTTCGGCGATGACTTCTTCGGCAGAGGCCGTACCATGGATGCCGTAAATACTTTTTCCCTCGATTGAGAGCGGTTTGTGTGCCGTACCGTGGTTGGCGATCTCAAAGAAGGGATTATCGGAGAGTTTCATAAAAATATCGGGGTTGGTATCGATCCACCTCGCATTGATAAAAAGGGTAGCGGGTATGTGATTGACACGTAAAAACTCGATCAGTCCTGCGTCGTATTGAGAACTTTTTACACTTCCCCCGCAGGCATCAAAGGTTAATGCGATCTCTTTTTTATCACTGTGAAAGCGGGTTACGACTCCCGTAACATTTTCGCCCCATTGTATTGGTGTGGGAATTTCGGACGCTGCAACAATAATTTCGATCCATAGTAAACATAAAAAGTTAAATAGCATAAAAGCTCCTTAAGCGTATAATACCGAAAAATGAGTATGGAGAAAATATGAAATTTTACACGATGGTTTTTATTTTATTGATGGGCGCTAGCAGTATTAGCGCAAATGACAGTTTGAGCAGTGAAATGAGTCATGTGATTGGGGGAGCTGTCATGGCGGGAGGGATTACGGCTGTCGTGGATAGCTATTATCCAGAATATAAGGAAGATAGAGGAATGATCGGTTTTGGGATCAGCAGTGCAGCCATCATTCTCGAATCAGCAGTGGAATTTGCTATCCGAGGAGATGCTAAAGGGCAGACATTGGATGCTGTTGCCCACATAGCAGGCTCGGCGTTAGGGGCATTTGTAACCGATCAATATATTTTATCGCCGGTAGTAAACAACTCTGCTGCAGAGGGAAAATATGTCGGTTTAGCCTTTCAGCACTCTTTTTGAAAACGGAAACTATTCCGTTTTTTCTTTGACATAGCTCGCGCTGTCATTTACTTTTTTCTTACTCCAGTCCGCTGCAGTGGCCGTGTCTTCTTTAAGTCCGCTCCAAGTGGCACAACCGCTTATAAACAAGAGCGCGATAGACAGTGGTAATAAAATTTTCATTAGAATCTCCTTCGTATTCATAAACATTGGTAGTTGTTATTGTAGCAAAAGAAGGAAAACAAAAAAGAGGATTAAACTTTTTTGCTCAAGATTTCGACATTATTGCTGTTGCCAAGGACGACGAGGATGTCACCCTTTTCGAGGATATCGTCTTTTTCAAACGACGTGTGCCATTCGCCTTGGTGTTTATAGGCGATTGGTTTGACGTCAAATTCTTCTTCAAATATTGGGGAAAGAATGGATGTCCCTACCCAAAATGGAGGCAAAGTCATTTTGGCAAGTTTCATCGTGATGGAGAGGTCGATCGTCTCGTAATGCATATTTTTGACGATCTTTTTGACCAGTTTTTTGGCGGATTCCATTTCCGGATAGATGACTTTGGCTGCTCCCAGCTTGGATAGAATTTGACCGTGTACTTGGGTAATGGCTTTAGCGACAACCGTTTCGATACCGATCTCTTTGAGTGCCATGACGGTGAGGATACTGGCTTCGAGATGTTCACCGATACTGACGATGGCGACTTCTGCATCGGCAATCCCCGCTTCACGCAAGGCACGGGGATCAGAGGAGTCAAGCATGATGGCGTCCTGGACGTATTCGCTGATGTCTCGGATTTTTTCCTCATCGTTATCGATTGCGATGACGCTTTCTCCTTGTTGAGCCAATCCTTTAGCCACATGAAATCCAAATTTACCCAATCCAATAACGACGTATGTCATAGTATTACCTTTCCTTCTGCATATTTAATGCGTGTTTGTATTGCTTTGCCTACAATAACGACGGTGAAAGCAAAAACACCGATCCGTCCCATGA
>DASUNE010000163.1:0-7106 GCA_036277315.1 Sulfuricurvum sp. | reverse complement strand
GACGGTCATTATGACCAAGGTTTGGGAAAAAATTATTTTTGGATGATTTGGTATCCGTTTGCCTATTGGCTGCTGAATTTGTTTACTGCGGTAACGGCACTTCCTAAGGTTTTATTTGGTAAAAAAGGTCGGGCGAGGTGGGTTAGTCCCGATCGTGGTGCGCATCAACAGGTCAAAAAAGGCTAAGAAAATGGAAACGTTAATTATTAATAAACGCCGTGAGTTGCCTAAAACCAAACGAATCATTTGGGACATCATCACTGTTTTGCTTTGGTTGGGCTTTATCTATTTATGGAAGCCTGTATTTCACGTATTTTATAGAATCATTACATTGAATGCACCGGCAGAAGAGTTATCCGATTGGATTTTTGGCGAAATCCACAGTGTCACTTTTGAACATGCTGTAACCATGTTGGTCGTAACGCCTATTGTCCTGTTTATCTTGTCTAGACTAAGCCGACATCAGGCCCCAACGGAGCATTTAATCTATCATTCTGACGATTATACCGATTATTTTCACTTAGATGAGAGACAGTTGCAGGAGTGTGTCAATAGCCAATTGGTGACGGTTTATCATGATGACCACGGTCATATAATCGACCTGAAAAATCAAATTTTAACCAATAACGAATCAATTTAACATAACTGCTAGCATTGGTGAACCATTGGGTAAAGCATGATTTTGCTAAGGTGAATGCGATAGGATAATGAGTATTTTGGCATTACCTGCTCTCATTAGCAGACCCAAAATCTCATTGAAAAAATTGTATCCAATTTTAGTGGGTTATAGTGATTAATTTTTAGCCATAGTTAAAATCTTAAGATATTTAGGGGAGTGCAGGCTGCCCATGCAGGATAATTTGAGTAAGGAGTAGGTGATGGTCTGTGTGAATGAAATCTTTACAGACTCCATAGAGATCAAAGGATCAAAATTTATATCCTTTTTGATCCCTATGCCATTGTATGAGAAGCAGATGCTTCATTTGCGTGAGCAGCATTCCAAAGCAGTCCATTTTGTCAGTGCCTTCCGAAGTCTCAATGAGTTTGATCAAATTGTCGAATACAGCGGTGATGACGGTGAGCCTAAGGGAACATCGGGGAAACCGACACTATCGGTATTGCAAGGGCATGGACTGATCAATGCTGCGATTATTACGGTACGTTATTTCGGCGGTACGAAGTTGGGTCCCGGAGGATTGGTACGTGCGTATGCCCAGGTGGCAAATGCTGCTTTTGGACAAGCGAAGCTGTTCCCGTATGAAAAACTCTTGGTTCAAAAAATTGCGTGTGACTATTCAGATATCTCAATGGTGGAATATGAGGGTGTACAGCAAAATATCCGTATTCTTTCGAAAGAATTTGGTGAAAAAGGGGCAGTATTCGAGATTGAGGGAACGACGGAAAATTTAGACATTTTTTTCACGATGCTGGGACGTGCGATCACCCTTCTTCCATCAGTGGAAGGGTGATGGTAAAACATGCGCCTGTTTCGGTATTATTAAAGGTGATCGTCCCTTTGCACTGATCTTCAACAATAGACTTGGACATATAAAGTCCTAGTCCCGTTCCATCATCGGATTTGGTAGAAAAATAGGGTTCAAAAATTTTTGCAGCAAATTCATCCGAGATCCCTCCGGCATTATCGCAGACATGTATGCAAACAGATTCGGCGATTTTTTCTACGCGGATGGTGATCTTACCGGAAGGAATATGTCGTTCTATGATCGCATCGTGAGAATTTTTAATCAGATTCATAAATACTTGGAGCATCTCATTTTTAGCCAACTTGACTTTGGTATGGGTTGTAACGATCAATTCGGTTTTAATCTTGGAATAATTTAAAAAGATCTCACTCAATTTCAGGGCCAACTGGGCAATTTCACCGAGGTCCTCAGGGTTCTTGACTTTATCATTCTTGTAGTAATTTCGAAAATCATCGATGGTTTTGGACATGTACTGCAGATGTTCATCAAACTGCTGATGAGAGTGTTCAAAACATGCGTCATCACAGGTCCCCAGTTTGTATTTGAAATACAAGTTCTGATTGATAAGCCCAAGGGTATTGAGCGGCTGACGCCATTGGTGCGCAATCAATGAGATCATTTCACCCATGGCGGCATGTCTGGATTGGTGCGATAAGATAGCATTTTTCTCTTTAATCTCTTGATGCTGTTTTTCGACTTCACTCTTGAGAAATACTACATTTTTCCGTTTTTCATCCAGCAACTCTTTTTGTAAACGAATTTCGTCATATTTGGCCGTATGAAATCTGCTGGCAAGAATGAGAGAGAAAAACAGGATCTCGATCAAGGCGCCAAAAAGAAAAGCATAGCGTGAGAAGTCCGTGTAATCTAAAAAGGCATTAAACGTTAATACCATAAGCCCCATGGTCGGCATGTAAATGATCAGAGCAATGAGGTAGTAGCGTGTTTGAATATGGCCTAACAACCATGTCTTAACGGCAAGGATAAAAAGTAATGTGACAAGAGTGGCAGAAAGAATATTAAATAAGAAGGGGACATGGGGGGTGTTTTGGCTTATCAGTATCCCCAAGATAACAAATAAGACGAAAAAGAGTTTGAAAAGCTGATTTATTTTAGGGAAATATTTTTTCAGTTGAAGAAATTCGGCGGAGAAAAGTGTCAGAAAAGCCAATACGGCAGTCCCTACGGTATGGAGCCCTTCATTCCATCCGTTAAGACCCAAAGAGAGATAGGAACCGCTAAACATACTGATAAAGAGGATAAAAGAAGATACATACCCGATGTAGTAAAGATTAATCTTCTCTCTCATCTCAATAAGAAGAAATAAATTCAAAAAAATGATGATAAAAAGGACGCCTGAATAGAAGAGATAAAAGGTGTTGAGGGTTAAACGGCTTGGTCTGAAAAACTCTTTTTGGGTATAGAGGGTAAAAGCACCGATTTGTGCATTGACTGTTTTCCCTTTGATAAAGTATGTTTTCGATTCACCGGTGTTGATGTGAAGTGAAAAAGCGGGGCTTTGATCTTCAATCCCGCGTTTTTGAAGCGGTGTTAAAAGGCCATTGCGGTGTGTTATCCAACCACTTTTAGTCGGCTCAAAGAGGTCGAATTCAGCCCAAAAGGGTTCCGTGAAGTAGAGGACAAAATCACTGTTTTCGCTTCGGTTTTCAATCGTTAATTTAAACCATGCGGTACTGTCTTTGTACCCTAGAGTGAATTGGCTGGGAAGCGTTTGTGTGAAATTGGCATCAGCGATATCGTCGATGGTTAATACATTATTTTCATCATTTAAATACGATAGTGAAAAATCCGTATATTTTTTGGTGGTGTCTGTGATCACAAGGGATGCATGCGAATAAGAAAAAGAGAGGAAGAGCATTAAAATGATGCGGATCAACATTAAAGCCCTTCTGCCAATTTTATATTATTAAGAACTATAATACAAAAATAAAACTAAAAATAGTTGTAATATTCTCGTAGATATCGATTAACGTTAGCTTTTGCTCCACAACTTTTCGTTTAGTTTCAACTCTTCTACCAATCCGATGGTATTGCGTAATATGTTGATGTACTCCATTGATTTTGCATAGTCAAGAAGTGAGTGAAAGACACTGGGCTCAAAAAGATCTTTATTGGTTAAAATCCCGATATGAATATGGTTATGGACAAACGAGATAAACAAGGGATAGGTGAGTTTTTTTTGAAAATTTAAAATCCGTTTCATCATCGAATGGCTGAGAATGTAGCGAGCTTCAATAGGATCGTTTCCATAGACGACAAACTGCTTTTCAAATTCAGGATCGTCGAGTTGTATGACACTGTCGCGTGACATATTTTTGGATTGAAGCCATCCTCCTATCAAATTACCCAATGTTTTTTCTGCAAGATCGGGGAGAATAATGGTTTTGCTTTTAAAGTGTTTATTGAACTCTGCGACGATAAAAAGTCCACGAAATAGGGTATGCCATTGAGTCCGTCCCTTGGAATCTTTGGACTGAAATTCGGCATGAACGTCGGAAAACTCCAGCGGTACTCCGTCAATAGAGCCTTTGACGTAATCATTTCCGCTGTAGCGGTCGACGGAACGGTTAAAGAGTTTTGAGCGTTCAAAAAGATGTTGTGAAATCATAAAATCAGGATTGTAGAGGAGATGAGGATCAATAGCGCCAATGAGAGGGGAAATGATCTTGCTTTTAAAATCTTTTGCATACCCTTGCGTCATAGAACGATAGGCCATTCCCATAATGGCAATAAAGCCAATCGTTATAGCGATGGAAAATGGATGAAACAAGCCGAAGGTCTTTCCCATCCAAATAGCGGCAAGAGCAAAGAGAATTATTCCCATCCCCCCGTACCATTTGAGTTGAGATAAAATTTGCGTACGCGTTTTTTCTAATTCATCCAAACTTGGATAGAGCTCTTGGTAATAAAAATCGGTGAGTTCAGACGTCGATTTCATTTATTAAATAGTGCACCAACATCGACATTTTGACGTTCTGTTACGGTGATCTCAAATACCGCTCGACGTGAAAGCTTCATCCATCCTGCCACAATGTTGGTGGGGAACATTTCGATGGCGTTGTTCAAGTCGGTAACGGCTTGGTTGTAGGAGCGGCGTGCAGCGGAAATCTGCTCTTCTATTTCATTGAGCGAGCGTTGCAGATGCATGACGTTTTCATTGGCTTTTAGATCAGGATAGGCTTCCATCGCGAGATTGATCGCACCTAGCGCTGAAGTGAGCTTCGCATCAAGAGAAATCTTTTGGTCAGGGGTAATCCCCGGTTTCATCGCCTGAGCCCGAAGTTCGGTTACTTTTTCGAGTGTCGATTTTTCATGCTCCATGTATTGTGAGACCGATGCGACGAGGTTGGGGATGAGATCGAACCGTTTTTTTAAGACGGCATCAACTCCCGCAAAGATGTTTTCGACCTGATTTTTTTTGCCGATGAGTGAGTTGTATATCAAAATGAGGATGAGTACGAGTACTCCTGCTGCAATAAGAACGAGTTTCATGGTGCTACCTGCTTTTGGTCGTAATTTGTATGGGGAGATAATACCATAACCGCAGGCAAAATCGTACATTCTATCGTGTCTAAAGTCAATATTTTTTTGTTTTTGATAGGTACCAATAGAGCAATCTACGTTAACAGAGGGGAGCTTTCGCGGTTAATATTGTTAATAATAGATTAATAGGCATAGAGCTATTTTAAGGTACACTTCTTGGTAATTTGTTATTACAAGGATTTATGATGCGATACCTTTCTTTTTCCCTTTTGTTTACAGCTTCTTTGTCTCTTTCTCTTTTTGGGATGGGAGATGAACACCGCGATCATCCTTCTGTTTCGACCAATGGTATGCAAATGATAAAAGCCAGCGGAACGGTAAAATCCATTTCAGACAATCATGAAAGTGTACGCATTTTTCATGATCCGATCCCTGCACTTAAATGGCCTGCGATGAATATGCCTTTTGATGTGGTTGATCATGAGTTGACGCATCCTTTCGAAGTGGGCGATCACGTGAATTTTGAATTTATTCAAAAAGAGGGTAAAAATATTATCGTTCGAATGGAAAAAAAATGAGTCGTATTGCTGTTGTATTTTTGGTGAGTATGGGGTTTCTTTACAGTGCTCAAACGCAAGATTCTCCCTCATCTCCTGATAACGTTCAAGGAAAAAGTGTTTATGTCCCCTCTGCCCCATCCGTCGACATGGTGGAAGAAGGATGCGTGCAAAAAGAAGATCAAAACAGGACGGAGTCCGGGAGCGGACAATGAAACAAAAGCTTGGTGCCTTGATGATAGCGTTTCTTTTTTCAGGGTGTTCAACGATATCTCAAAATAACGTTTTTGATAAGGTCAAGCAACTCACTTCCAACCAAAGTATGGGAAATCTTCAATGGATTAAAACGCAAGAAGAAGCTGCGAGTATCAATGAGAGCGTCAATACTCTTTTGTCACACCCGTTAAGCCAAGAAAATGCGGTACGCATAGCATTGATCAACAACCGTGCCTTACAGCAAACCTACGAGGAGATCGGGATTTCGCAAAGCGAGCTGGTGCAAGCGGGCTTGATGAGTAACCCTTTGTTTGGATATTCAATTGGACGCGGTGGCGGTGTTACGACATCGACTGTGAGTGTGGATTTGGCATTTTTGGATCTTTTGTGGATACCGCTTCGACGGGAGCTGGGAGGATTGGCACTTGAAGAGACGAAATATCGAGTCGGGGATGAAGTCCTTAAAACGATTTTAGAGGTTAAAAAAAGTTACATCGATGCCCGTGTCGCACAAGAACAAGTGGCGCTCTTTAGTATTCAGATGAAATCACACGAGGCATCGTTTCAGTTAGCGATACGTCAAAATACTGCGGGTAACCTCTCGAAGCGGGATTTTTTAAAAATACAAGACAACTATGCTTACGCACGACTTGAAGCAATCCATCTTCAGCGGGAAAATGCGGTTGCCAGAGAAACACTCAATCGGCTCCTTGGCGTGTATGGGATGCAAACCCATTATACGCTTGAGACACAACCCTTAAAGCTCTTTGATCCTCTAAAAACCGAAGCGGGATTGGAGCGGTATGCCATCGAGCATCGACTTGATATGAATGCTGCAATCGCAAGAGTAGATTATGCCGCTGCACAAGCAGGATATGCAAAAAATACACGATTGCTAAGCGAAGCAGAGGTTTCAGCCCAGAGTGAAAAATCAACCGATACAAACCATTTTAATACGTTTGGTATCAAAATACCTATCCCGCTCTTTGATTTTGGGCAGGGGCGTGTAAGCCACTCGAGGGCACTTTACAACCAAAGTGTTCACCGTTTGCATGAAGTGGCGGTCAATATCCGCTCGCAAGTGCGTGAAGCGTATGCTCTCTCCCGCTATACGTATGAGGGTGCGCGTGAAATGGATGAGGTGATTGTCCCGGTTAATGGGCAAATACTAAGGGAAACTCAGCTTTTTTACAATGGGATGCTGGACGGTATTTATGAGCTTCTCGAAGATCAACGTCGCTACGGCGAAGCTCAGATGCGATTGTCAAAGATGATAGGTGAAGCCCAAAAAGCACAAGCAAATCTAGAGTATACCCTTGGAGGAGATGCAAATGCAAGAGACCAA
>DASUNE010000162.1:0-16617 GCA_036277315.1 Sulfuricurvum sp. | reverse complement strand
AAAGAAGAGGGGGTACGTATTATTATCCTTGATGACAGCGGATTTGACAGCGAACATAAAACCATTCCGATGCTTATGGCCGTAGGGCGAATCAGCCGTGCCTTATTGGAAGCAAAAATACGTCATTTGGGCTCGATTGTTGCCAGTACAAGCGAAGTCGTTGATTCTCACGGGGCAGCAACCCTTATTGCATACGGTGCGAGTTCTATTTATCCGAGTCTTTTGTTTACGACGATTGCTGCTCGGGTTAAACAAGCCGATGAAAACGAAGAGAATTGTGCAGAAGCATTCAAAGCAGCCCATCATGCTCTCAATGGCGGATTGCTTAAAATCATGTCGAAAATGGGGATTGCAACGATCGGATCGTACCGCAATTCAGGTCTTTTTGATGTTATCGGTCTAAGTCGTGAGATCGTGGATGAGTGTTTTGGTGATTCGCATGTCATGATTCCGGGTCTGTCGTATGAAGACATCGACGAGCGTTTAAACAAAAATCATAAAGAGGCATTTGAACAAAACGGCTTTAACCGTATTTTTCCTCTGAAAATCGGCGGATTTTACAAGTTTTATAACGGTCAAGAGCATCACGATTTCAATCCTGATGTCATTCACGCGATTCATCGTGTTTCCAAAAGCGGTAAACGGGAAGATTTTGATCAGTTAAGTGCTTTAATCAACAAACGGGGTCAAAAATTTATCCGTGACTTTTTTGAATTCAAATCGGATCGTTCAAGCATTGATATTTCTGAAGTTGAACCGAAAGAGGCAATTTTCAAACGTTTCGCCTCTGCGGCGATGAGTTTAGGATCTATCTCTCCTGAAGCGCATGAGTGTCTGGCTGTTGCTATGAATACCATCGGTGCGCAAAGCAACTCAGGAGAGGGCGGAGAAGATTCGGCCCGTTTTGATACGCTGAAAAACTCAAAAATCAAGCAAGTAGCCTCAGGACGTTTCGGGGTAACACCTGCGTATTTACGCAGTGCCCAAGAGATTCAGATCAAAGTCGCTCAAGGGGCAAAACCGGGTGAGGGGGGACAGCTTCCAGGGCATAAAGTCTCAGGACTGATCGCTCGCCTTCGCCACACCACTCCGGGTGTGACCCTGATTTCACCACCGCCTCATCATGATATTTATTCGATCGAGGATTTGGCGCAGCTTATTTTTGATATGAAACAAGTCAATCCGGCGGCGAAAGTAGCGGTAAAACTGGTATCAGCTGCCGGTGTCGGGACGATTGCAGCGGGTGTTGCCAAAGCATACGCCGATAAAATCATTATCTCCGGTGGAGATGGCGGTACGGGTGCAGCTCCGCTTACCTCGATTAAATTTGCGGGAAATCCATGGGAATTAGGACTTTCCGAAGCGCACAATGCCCTCAAAGTCAATAACCTTCGAGGTCTGGTTCATCTTCAAACCGACGGCGGACTCAAAAGCGGTGTGGATGTTGTCAAAGCGGCATTATTAGGAGCTGAGAGCTATGCTTTTGGTACGGGAGCCTTGACGATAATCGGATGTAAAATGCTTCGTATCTGTCATGTCAATAAATGTTCGGTCGGGATTGCAACGCAAAACGAGACGTTGCGAGCGGATTATTTTAACGGTACTGTCGATCAGCTTATCAATTATTTCACCTATTTAGCCGAAGATGTCCGTCAAATCATGGCAAAACTTGGGTACAAAACGATGGAAGAACTCGTAGGCCGCAGTGATCTATTGCGTATTATTGATACGGACTTCGCTCGTAAATTTGATTTCAGTAATATTTTACACCGTGAAGAGGGATTCGATACGTGCCAGTTTCCAAGCAATAAACCGTTTGATGACAATGCATTTGAAATCGATGTTTTGGCTGAAGCCATGGATGCTATCAAAAATCCTGAACGTCCTATTCGTATTACAAGAGATATTTGTAACTTAAATCGCAGCTTTGGTGCGCGTGTAAGCGGTGAAATCGCTCAATATTATGGGGACAAAGGACTTAAAACCGATACGATCAAAATTGATCTTAAAGGGATCGCAGGTCAAGCTTTGGGCGCATTTTTGATTCACGGTGTTTCGATACGTCTTGAGGGTGTCGCGAACGATTACATCGGTAAAGGGATGCACGGCGGAAAGATTGTCATTAAATCCCAAAATCAAGGTGAAGCATTTGCTGCAGGCGGTAATACGTGTCTTTACGGTGCAACGGGCGGTAAACTCTTTATTGCAGGTTCGGTGGGTGAGCGTTTTGCGGTTCGTAACTCAGGGGCTCTTGCGATCGTCGAGGGGACGGGTGACAACGCGTGTGAGTATATGACCGGAGGGATTGTCGTCATTTTAGGTCAAACGGGTATCAACTTTGGTGCAGGTATGACGGGCGGTATCGCATTTGTGTACGATGAAAATCACAGTTTTGTAGAAAACGTCAACCGCGAACTCGTCGATGCATTGCGCATTGATACCGATGATGGAGATGAAGCACGTCATTATCTCAAACGTCTTTTAAAAGATTACGTTGCCGAAACACAGAGTGAAAAAGCGCAAGGAATTTTGAATAATTTCCGTAACGAGATTCGAAATTTCTGGCTGGTTCGACCGAAAAACTTAACCAAATTGCCACTTAATCCTGATAAAGGGGACTAACACTTATGAGAGAATTTTTAACCATTGAACGTATTGATCCTATCAAGAGAGGTGTTGTACAGCGACTCAAAGATTTTAGTGAGATTTATGAGCCGGTAGAACCCTATGAAGCGTCTGCTCAAAGCGATCGCTGTATCCAATGCGGTGACCCGTTTTGTCTCAACAAATGCCCTTTGCACAACTACATTCCCCAATGGCTAAAAGCCGTTGCGGAAAAAGATTTAAAATTTGCATTCAATCTTTCCAATGAGCCCTCTCCGTTTCCGGAAGTGATGGGACGTATTTGTCCTCATGACCGTCTTTGTGAAGGGGATTGTACCCTTAACGATGGGCATGGAGCCATTACGATCGGATCAGTTGAGACCTTTATCAACGAAGAGGGGTTCAAGCATGGACTCAAACCTTTCTTCCCGGGCATTACTACAGATAAAAAAGTAGCCATCATAGGTTCCGGTCCTGCCGGTCTTTCGTGTGCTACGTATTTATTGCGTTCGGGTATTTCGGTAACGATGTATGAACGCAGTGATCGTGCCGGCGGATTGTTGACGTACGGTATTCCAGGGTTTAAGCTTGATAAAAAAATCGTTGATCGCAGACTTGGATTCCTCGTGGAAGCAGGTTTAAACCTCGTGGTCAACTGCGAAGTAGGGCGTGATGCTGAATTCGACGTGATTGCCGATCAGCACGACGCGGTCTTTATCGGTATTGGTGCAACCAAGCCTAAGGGGGCGAAGATCGCAGGGGAAAATGCATCGAATGTCTATAATGCGATGGAGTATTTAACGGCGATCCAACGTAAAAACTTTGCCGTTTCCTACGATAAGCAATTTGATTTTAAAGATCTTGATGTCGTCGTTATCGGAGGAGGAGATACAGCGATGGACTGTGTCCGTACTGCCAAACGTGAAGGGGCTAAAAACGTTACGTGTTTGTATCGTCGTGATGCTCATAATATGCCAGGTTCACAAAAAGAGTACAAAAATGCGGTTGAAGAGGGAATCGATTTTGTCTTTAATGCTTCTCCCAAAGAGATTATTTTGGGTGATGGTGGCAAAGCGGTTGCCGTGCATATGGCTAAAACAGTTTTGGGTGCAAAAGACGAGAGCGGTCGTCAAAAAATGGAAGAGCTTAAAGGTTCGGATTTTAATATCAGCGCTGATATCGTCATCATGGCACTTGGATTTGACCCTGCCGTTCCGAGCTTTTTAGCGGAAAATGGTATTTCGGTTAACAGTTGGGGCGGCATTAATATCGATTCGACATTCCAAACCACAACAGCCGGGATTTATGCAGGCGGAGATTGTCACCGCGGTGCGGATTTGGTTGTTACGGCTGCGTACGATGGACGTGAAGCAGCGCGCGCTATTGCAAAGTCACTCTTGAATTAATGAGTGCTTTTATCGATGCGGTGATCCTCTCACTTCTCGACATTCGTGGCTGTGTCAACTCGAACGATCTCTCCTTGTTTGATACCCATTCTCGTGGTGAGGGGGGTGACGTAAGCAGCGGTTGTGATCTTGCTGCTGAAACGATTCTCTTCAAACACCTGGAGCCTTTTGGATCGATTTATTCCGAAGAGAGCGGCTGGATGACACCTCAAAGTGATGTCAATATCATTGTCGATCCTATCGATGGAAGTGATAATTTTTCCTCCTCATTCCCCTATTATGGCGTTTCCATTGCGAGAGAAATGAAAGGTGAAACGACGGAAGGGATTGTGTGCAACTTAGCCAATGGCGATGTTTTTATTCGCACAAGAGATGAATATTATCGATGTTCGTTGGAGAATCCAAGTCTAAAGTTAGCCGTTCATCCATCAAAAAATCCTAAAATCGGTCTCTTTGAAAAATCGCAAGAGCATCCTGATCTGATCAAAATATTAATGGACAAAAAGCTTAAATTTCGTTCCCCGGGAGCACTGGCTCTCTCGCTTGCCTATGCGCCCTTAGTGAAATATGTGCTATTTTTAGGTACAATGAGAAAGTTTGATATCCAAGCAGGCTTATTTTTGAGCCAACACCTTTATGGGTTTAATGATGAGAGGTATATCCTTTTAAGTTCCGATAAAGAGGTGTTTGAGCGGATACGTATGATTGTAGAAAAGGAGTATTTTTGAGTTTATTTAACCTGTTTGGGGAATCTGAAAAAAAGAAACAGCCTACCAAGAGTGAAGCCCCTTCCCATTGGGTAAAATGTTCTTCGTGCCAATCGTTGATGTATTACAAAGAGATGGAAAAACAAAACAATGTGTGTCCAAAATGCGGATTCCATCTTCGAATCGGCGTCAATGAACGTCTTGCCCTGATCGCGGATGAGGGAAGTTTTGTCGAATTTGATGCATCCCTGAAACCGGTTGATCCGCTTAATTTTGTGGATAAAAAAAGTTACGCAGCTCGCATCGAAGAGGGATACGCTAAAAATGGCCGTTATTCATCGGTCGTCAGCGGTGAATGTACGATAGAAGGGTCGCCAGCCCAATTGGTTGTTTTTGATTTCAACTTTATGGGGGGATCGTTAGGTTCCGTAGAGGGTGAAAAAATCGTTCGTGCGATCAATCGTGCCCTTGAAAAACGTCAAGGTTTGATCATCGTGAGTGCCAGTGGCGGAGCACGTATGCAAGAAAGTACTTTTTCATTGATGCAGATGTCTAAAACCTCTGCGGCATTAGCCCGTTTGGCACAAGCCAAGCTCCCGTATATCTCATTGCTTACGGATCCGACGATGGGCGGCGTCAGTGCCTCTTTCGCAACCTTAGGGGATATCATCATCGCTGAACCGGGTGCCCTTGTCGGTTTTGCAGGACAGCGTGTTATCAAACAAACCATTGGTTCGGATCTTCCTGACGGATTCCAGCGCGCCGAATTTTTACTCGAAAAAGGTTCTATCGATATGATAGTACCGCGCAATGAACTCAAAGAAACATTGGGTGATCTCCTTAAACTTCTCCTCCCTTAGTATGCAGCTTTATGCGTTATGTGATCGTGATGCCTTGCGCGCACGAGATGTACCATTGGAAGAGTTTATCCAAAAAGCCAAGCTGCACGACGCAAAAATCATTCAATACCGAAACAAACATGACGACATCGCCCTTATTAAAAATGATTTGATTCTTTTACGGCAATTATGGGATGGATTTTTGATTGTGAATGATTATTATGAACTCATCTCATTTTGTGATGGAGTGCATATTGGACAAGAAGATCTTTACGCGATTGACCGTGATCCGATTCGTGCCATCACAATACTTAAAACGGCCATTGGAAATGATAAGATCATTGGACTGTCTACCCATAATAAAAGTGAAATTGAGATCGCGAATGGGCTTGATATCAACTATATCGGTCTGGGCGCTTACCGTGCAACGTCAACGAAAAGCGAAGCAAAAGTTTTAGGGGAGAGTCTGGATGAATTGGCCTCGTATTCTAAGCATCCGGTAGGGGCGATCGGCGGAGTCAAAATCAATGATGTCTTTGCCCATGTTACGTATCATGTTATTGGTTCAGGGTTACTGTGAATATTTCACTTATTTCGATTGCCAAAAAAGAGCGCTCACTCTACGATCCACTGTATCAAGAACACATAAAAATGATTTCTCGTTTTGCAAAAGTCGATGACATTGAACTGTTTCCAAAAGAGATTGTAAAGGCACATACGATTGGTTCTGAAGCCTCTAAAAGTGCCTATTCTAAGCTGCTTGAACCAATGATCGGAAAAAATTATTCGATTGCGTTACATCCTGATGGAAAAAAAATAGATTCTTTGGCATTTAGTAAGCTTATAAGTGATAAAATCGCGATACAATTTTTTATAGGTGGGGCGTATGGCTTTGAGGAGTCATTTGTTTCGAAATGTGACAGTGTAATCAGTCTTTCAGAGATGACCATGAGTCATAAAATCGCTAAAGCGGTTTTACTCGAGCAGATTTATCGCGCGTTTAGTCTATTGAGCAACCACCCCTATCACAAATAAGGATCCATATGCGAGAAAATGAACTGCATTATTTCGAAGAAATTTTGCTGGCCCGACAAACTCAAATTATCAAAAACTTGAATGGTGTTGAAGCAGAGATAATGCAATTGCGTGAGTGTGAACTCAATGATGAAGGCGATTATGCGTCTATCAGTAATGATAGTCTGGTTGAAAATGCGATTGGTGCACAACAGGCACAAGAATTACTTGAAATTGAGTGTGCTTTGGGTAAAATAAAATCGAAGCAATACGGGATTTGTGATATGTGCGAAGATGAGATTGGATTCCAGCGACTTAAAGTGAAGCCTCATGCGCGCTACTGTATCGTGTGCCGTCCGATTGTAGAGAAAAACAAAGTCTAAAAGGGAAAGTCCATGCAACTAAAGCGTTATACGATCGCCTCGTTTATTTTTATTTTATTCATAGGGATTGCTACCTACAGTGTCAGTAAAGAGGCAGTATCGTTTGATTTGCTCGGACTTCACTTTCCTAATCTCCCCGTCGCTTTTTGGGTGGCCATGCCTGTTGCCTTGATGTATTTGCTCAGTGTTTTACATATGGCATTTCATTCATTGCTAGGCAGTTTAAAGCTTCGTAAGCTTAATCGCGATCATGAAAAGATGATTGACTCTCTTGCCGATACCCTTTTGGGTGTGAGCGGCCGAAACAATACCTATAAGACCGATGCGTATCGATTGATGGGAAAATTGATTGACAACTCCGTTATCTTGCCCTATGAAACGTTACGTGAAGTTGGCAATGAAAAAATCGATGAAGCCCTAAGTGTATTGCGCGATGTCAAAGATAAGAAAAAAGTCGATCTTAAAAAGTTTCATCTATCACAGACGTCCTCGATTGCTATCGAGAATAATCTTAATCGTTTAGAACGTGGAGAACTTGGAGCAGACGAAGTGTTGTCACGCGCTGAGATGTATGGAGACGTGGTTAGTGCTAAAGCGTATGAATCGTATGTTAAAACGGCATCAGTCGGATCCGTTTTGAAATACAAACAGTTTTTTAATGTCGTTTCATTGTGCCAGTTTGTGGAACGTATTAACAGTGCTCACAATGGGATTGAGATGAGCAATGATGAGTTGATCTCACTTTTGAGAACGTTAAAGCTTACTCCTGATAACTTTATTGATCTCTCCATAGCCATGTCGAAAAACATGATTCCTGAACAGCGAATACGTTTGTTTGAAATGATGAGTGAACAATGTGATGATGCGATGGAAGGGTATTTTTATACTTTGTATGACTTGCAAATGATTGATACGGCCAATGAGATACTTAACAATACATCAAAAGATGATTATCTTATTTTTAAAGCGTACCGTGATTTGAAACGTGCCAATAAACACTACAATATTGCACTTTTTTTGGGTAAATAAGAGATAGATGACTCCAAAACTTTCCTTTGAGACGCCCGTGTATGCTCTCGCTCCTCTTGCGGGATATACCGATCTCCCTTTTCGAAATGTTGTGAAAAAATTTGGTGCTGATTTGACAGTAAGCGAAATGCTCAGCTCCAATGCTCTTGCCTACGGCTCAGAAAAGACCCTTAGAATGTTAGAACGCAGTCCCAATGAAGATCCCTATTCCGTTCAAATCGCCGGTTCTGAAGAAGGGATCGTACGCCGTGCAGTTGAGTTCCTTAATGATGTGGAAAACATTGATATCATTGATCTAAACTGCGGATGTCCTGTCCCTAAAATTGTCTGTCACGGGTCGGGGAGCTCGCTTTTACGGGATTTGCCTCGTATGGCCCGTATTATTGAAACCATAAAGAAAACTTCCAATAAATCAACCCTCAGCGTCAAAATACGGTTAGGTTTTGAAGATAAAAATCATGTAGAGATTGCGAAGCTCGTTGAGTCGTGCGGAGCTGATTTTCTCGCCGTTCACGGACGGACACGTGCAGGAAAATTCAAAGCCCCTGTTGACTACGATGCGATCGCAGAGATCAAAGCTTCGGTCAATATCCCCGTTATTGCCAATGGTGATATTGACTCGTTTGAGAAAGCGCAGTGGGTGTTAAATCATACCAAAGCCGACGGTGTTATGATCGGGCGCGGAGCTGTGGGCGCACCATGGATATTTCATCAGCTCAAAACGGGTTCTGTCGATGTGGATCCCCTTATTAAACATGCTATTATTATGGAACACCTGGATGGAATGATTCGCTTTTACGGTGACAGAGGTGTGATTACCTTTCGAAAACATGCGCATACGTATTCAAAAGGGTATGAGGGAGCTTCGGCACTTCGTGATCTCATCAACCGTATTGATGACCCTGCCCATTACCGTGAGGTAGTTGACGAATTTTTTCTCACCCACCGTCAAATTAGTGAAGGGTTTAAGCCTTTTGAACTGAGCTGCGAATGTTAATAAGATTGAAAGAGATGAAGAGTCTTTTTAATGGTTTGGTGTTGGTAACAGCAGTGCTGTTGGCGAGTGGTTGTACCACGTTGCATACAGCAGCTGCTAAGGGGAATATTAACGCAATTGATCGGCTCGTCGGCGAGGAAAATGACATGAACGCATTGGATGATTCAGGAGAAACACCGTTAATACAAGCCATTAAGATGAATCAACAAGCAAGTGTCCATTCTCTTTTAAAATACGGTGCAAATGTTGATACCGCAGACAGTGTTTTGGGAAATACACCCTTGCACCATGCAATTGTTCAAGGCAACAGCAAATTGGTAACTCTTTTACTGAAGTATAACGCGGATATAACCCTTCAAAATTATGATAAAAAAACACCCCTTGATTTTGCTCGAGAGAAAAACAGTGAGGCTATCAACAGCTTGATGGCAAAGGTCAATCAGCCGCTGCTGCCTAAGGCTGATGTTGTTGAGATAACGAAAGCAACCATTGAGAAATCTCCTACGAAAGAGATAGTACCACAAGAGCCAAAGCACCAGCTAATAAGGATACAAGAGGTTTCGCCTATCGTTATCCCTAAAGATGCTCAAGAGGTTTTAAATGGGATGATTGCTCGCCGTGAAACGAAAGGTATCCGAAATTATTTGGATAGCAACCCTCAGGCCATCGTTTTAATCACCGATCCAAAGCAGCAGCTTCGTTACATAGGACCAAGCGGCTGGAGAGTTATTGATATTGTAGAAAAAATACAGTATGGAAAAATACCGGAAAAGAGCATCATTGAATACATCAGCAGCAATGCACTGATCTATAAAAATTTCACCCAGGATGAAATGAAAATCTTGTCGAAGTATGGGCTCACATCTACGATGATTGCCTCTATGATGCACGCCAATTGATTATTGAATCAAAGTAAATTATTTCATATAGCAAAGCATTAGTCTCTTTGGATACAATCACTCTAAAAAAAAGGTATTGAAGTGATTGTTGATTTTTACGTTACCGCTATGAAATATTATGAAGTAGGCCGATTTAAAGATGCCTTTGATCTTCTTAGTACGGCTCAAGATGATCCACGGTGTATTTATGCATTGGGTACAATGTATTATAATGGCCAAGGGGTTGAGCGTAGTTTTGCAAAATCCACTGAATATTATGCACAAGCAGCGGAAGCTGGTATATTGCCGGCACAGGTAAGTGCAGGTTTTGCGTATGCAAACGCTATGGGGGTCCCTGAGGACTTTGAGAAAGCAGCCTATTATCTGAAGATGGCAGTAGCTCAGGGTGAGCCTGCGGCAAAAATAACCTTAGCAGAAATTTATGCCAAAGGATATGCCGGAGGAAGCCGCAAAGAAGCCGCTGAAATGATACGGGATGTTCTCGCGACAACAGGGGGAGAAGAGGCCTATGATGTTTACAGCAGATATGAACTAAACAACGCCTAAAAATTTTAATACGATCCTGATGCCTTTTCTTTGTAGGCATCAAAAACTTCATCTTCTACATGCCCGATCTGAAAAAATCCGTCAAGTTCTCTGTGTTTTGATTGTAATAATGTCTCAAAATCATTTTGATTAACGGGTATATTGTCTTGAAACTTATCCAACAAGATCGTGTTGTTCCCCAAAAGAACGAGATAGCTTTGCGTTCCAAAATCGAGCATTGCGACAGAGTGTGCAGCATCCAGCGTTTTTTGGAATCGAATCTGAACACCGCCACTTTCAATATTTCCAACGGGGATGGTTGTATTGGTTAACGGTCTCTTTTTGGATGTAAAAGAGGAAAGCCACGGAGTAACGGGCTGCGATTGCATGGCAGTGGTTTTTTGGGCAATACTGCGTTTAAGCCAAAACAAGATGATGATGCCAACGACTAAAATTCCAATGACGACATAGTAGCTTCGTTCAAATTCACTGGCATTTTTTGTTGGGAGTGCCAATCTATCAGGGTTCTCCTGGGATGAAAGTTCACTAACAGAAGCCGGCGGACTGAAACGTAAGCGAAGACCATAGGAATCGGATGTTTTAGACGCTTGTAAAATAACGCCATTCTTGACTTTTGCAGTAATTTGCAGTTGTTCATCTGTAGGGGTAATGGTAATATTTTCGAGGTAGGCTGAATGGATGTTTTTATTAATTGGAGCATCGATGGATGCCTCTTCGAGTTTGATGGTAATAATATTCTCTTGTTGGTTTTGACGTAAAACACCCTCGTAAGGGGTATCAAACGTTAACATGATATCAACACGATCATGGCGATCATAGACGTTGTAACTAAGGATTTTTGACCCAAAAAGGGCCGTACCGAGCAATAGAAGCAGGATGATTTTTTTCATAATCTCTCTTTGGATAAATAATAGAGTACAGCACTTGAATCAAGTACCTCATTGATGCGGATGGCAAGGTTCTTTTCGTAGACCATTACCTCCCCTTTCCCGATAATACGATTATTAACATACGATTCAACACTTTCTCCTGCCGGTTTTCCCAAATCGATAACCGAACCTTTTTCCAGTTTTAGAATTTCTCCCAGTGAAAGAGTTGTCTGTCCCAAATCGGATACAAATTCCACTTCCATATCCAAAAGACCCTCATAATCCATCCAGCCAAGTTCTGTTTCAGAGTCGAAAGAACTCTTTTTATCGATAATGGCAGGTTCAACAGGAAGATCGAGTGCTTCATCCATGATTACAGTTCCTTAAATGCGATGAGCATTTCGCCCCCAGAGATACACAGCGTATTGCACGCATCAAAGGCAATGGTGGATGCGTCATCGGTGATGTAGTGCGGCGTAGAGATCGTAAAAGGGTGGATAGAAGATTCTCCAGCGAGCACTTTTGCGCTTCCTACGATCATATTGGTAGTTTCCAGTAACATATCTTGCAGGGTCTCCGTATCCGATGTTTCTTCACCTAAAAAAATTTCAGTGATGCACTGCAGCAGGATCTCATCACACCCGATATAGGTCCGATATTTCCCGCCGCTGTGCGCTTCAATATCCAGATAAGCAATAAGTGTTCTCTTTTTTGGAATGGACTCTTGAGTCTCGTGGGATGCGCGTATTTGGTGAATACAAAAATTTTCTGCCGCTTTTAGAATCAATGAAAGCATGGGTACCTCATGGCGATAAATATTAGAAATTATGGTTGTTGTAGATTATAGCGTAAATCTGCAAGGAAATAACGAGTATAATCCTGATCAATAAAGGGAAAAGTGAACCTCAATGACATTAGAACTGATCATGATAGGGATTGTTGTTGGGGCGCTTTCAGGATTTTTTGGTGTGGGCGGCGGAACGGTAAGTGTACCGTTACTTTTGTATTTGGGATTTGGCATTAAAGAGGCGATTGGGATCTCGGTTATGCAGATGGTTGCCGGTTCGCTGATGGCAGCCTGGGTCCATCAGAAAAAAAAGACGTACACAGTCGGAGATATTAAATATTTTGGATTTGGCGGTTTGGCTGGCGCTGCTATGGGTGCCGTGTTGGTTAAGTTGCTGGATGCATCTATTTTGGAGTGGGCATTTTTAGGAATGGTGATGTTTACCCTTGGACGGCTTGCGATGACATCTGCTCAGCCAACACGTCCGGAAATAGTCCATCGAGGGCTATACGGGCTTATCGGAAGTATAATAGGAGTTTTTTCTGGAATGCTTGGAGTAGGAGGATCGATTTTGATGACACCTATTTTGGTCACATTTATGGGGTTTGAGCTGAAGAAAGCATCCGCAATCGCCCATTTTTTCGTAATGTTTACCTCTGTTTCTGCTTTGGCAACGTTTGCGGTTTTAGGGATGCTTAATTGGACTGCAGGTACGGTGATGGCACTGTCATCATTAGGGGGAATATGGTTGGGGATTTGGCTGATGCATAAAGTTCATTTGCGTCATTACAAGCAAACACTCATCGTGTTTTATATTTTTATTTTTAGCCTAACGGCTTACAAACTCATACTAGAATAGGTACCCCATGGATATGATCAAAATTATCGGCGCACGAGAGCATAATCTCAAAAATATTTCTCTTGAAATTCCAAAAAATAAGTTGATTGTTTGTACGGGAATCAGCGGCAGCGGGAAATCGACACTGGCGTTTGATACCCTCTATGCCGAGGGGCAGCGCCGTTATATCGAATCACTTTCGTCTTATGCACGACAATTTTTGGATCGTGTGGGCAAGCCGGATGTCGATAAAATCGAAGGACTGACCCCCGCCATTGCAATCGATCAAAAAACAACCTCTAAAAATCCTCGTTCGACGGTGGGGACGATTACGGAGATTTATGACTATTTGCGCCTTTTGTATGCGCGTATTGGGGTTCAGCATTGTCATTTATGTGGCAATGCCATTACCAAAATGTCGGCTCAGGACATTATCGATCAAGTTCTCAAACTTCCTGAAAACTCTAAGATTGTCATTTTGGCACCGTTGGTGCGTGAGAAAAAAGGGTCTTTTGCCGATATCTTGGAATCACTGCGGCACAAGGGGTATGTCCGTGCCATGATCGATGGAGTAATGGTGCGTTTGGATGAAGAGATAGAGCTTTCCAAAACAAAAAAACACTCCATCAAAGTGGTCATTGACCGTCTGGTCGTCAAAGAAGACAACCATGACCGCGTAGCGCAAGACGTTGAAAAAGCGCTCAAAGAGAGTTACGGTGAAGTGGAAATTGAGATCCAAAACCACGAAGAGGTAGGGGTGCACGAAAAGCTGATCCATTACAGCGAACACAGTGCCTGTTTTGACTGCAAAGTGAGTTTTGATCCTCTTGAACCCTTGTCTTTTTCGTTTAACTCACCCAAAGGGGCATGCCCGGAGTGTGATGGTTTAGGTATCCGCTATTCACTCGATTACGACAAAATTATTGATTCCGAACTCTCGGTTGAAAAGGGTGCGGTAAAAATTGTTTACGGATTTAACAAAGGGTATTACTTCACTTTTCTAAAAGCTTTTTGTACCACTACGGGCATTAACATCAGTGAGCCGTTTTACACGCTTGAAGAACATCAAAAGAAGGCGATTTTGCACGGAAGCGTTGATGATATCGAGTTTAAATGGCAGGACCATCCGATAAAACGAACCTGGCCCGGGATTGTCCGAATCGCCTATGATATTTTCAAAGACGAAAAAGATTTGGCGGACTATATGTCGGAAAAGCCGTGTAATATCTGTAACTCCCATCGTTTAAAACAAGAATCATTGGCGGTAAAAGTGGCAGGTTTAGGGATTGGCGAGGTGATCTCCATGCCTCTAAAAGACAGCTACGCATGGTTCACCAATCCGACGACTTTTGAAAGTTTAAGTTCGCAAAATGCGATGATCGGCGCGTCGATTCTGAATGAAATTCGAGAACGGCTCTTTTTTCTTTTTGATGTCGGACTGGGATACATAGCGCTTAATCGTGATGCTCGTACCATTAGCGGAGGCGAAGCACAGCGCATCCGTATCGCTTCTCAAATCGGCAGCGGATTGACGGGCGTCATGTATGTATTGGACGAACCCAGTATCGGATTGCATGAACGCGATACCCTAAAACTCATCCGAACCTTGCGCTCTCTCCAGGAAAAAGGGAACACCGTCATCGTCGTTGAACATGACAAAGAGACGATCGAACATGCGGATTACATCGTGGATATAGGGCCAGGGGCTGGAAAGTTTGGGGGAAATGTCGTTTTTGCCGGAACATTGGAAGAGATGAAAAAAAGCGATACATTAACGGCACAGTATCTCTCAGGTCGCAAAAAAATCGAATACTTTTACCGTAGAGCTCAAAAAGAGTGGATGCAGATCAAAAACGTGACGCTCAATAATATTACCGATTTAAGTGTCTCGATCCCGCTTAATAATTTTGTCTGTGTAACGGGAGTCAGCGGAAGCGGTAAAAGCTCGTTGATCTTGCAAACCCTTCTTCCGGTAAGCCGTGAGATACTCAATCATGCCCGTAAGATAAAACGGGTTGCCGGCGTAGAAGTCGAAGGGCTGGAGAAACTCGATAAAGTGATCTATCTGGATCAAAGCCCCATTGGTCGAACACCCCGTTCCAATCCTGCGACGTACACGGGAGTCATGGATGAAATACGCAATCTTTTCACCAAGACCAAAGAGGCCCAAATCCGAGGATATACGGCGTCACGCTTTAGTTTTAATGTCAAAGGCGGACGTTGCGAGAAGTGCCAAGGGGAGGGTGAAATCAAAATCGAAATGCACTTTTTGCCCGATATCATGGTCAAATGCGATTCGTGTCATGGAAGCCGCTACAATCTCCAAACGTTGCAAGTCGAATACAAGGGAAAAACCATCTCTGATGTCCTGAATATGAGCGTGGGAGAAGCGTTGGAGTTTTTTGCCCCTATTCCGAAAATAAAAGTGATTTTGCAGACGCTTAGCGATGTGGGTCTTGATTACATCACGCTTGGACAGAATGCAGTGACCCTTTCAGGCGGGGAAGCGCAACGCATTAAGCTCGCCAAAGAGTTAAGCCGTCGTGATACAGGGCGTACGCTTTACATACTGGATGAACCGACGACAGGTTTGCATTTTGATGATGTCAATCGTCTTACTAGAGTGCTTCATAATTTTGTTGAACTGGGCAATTCCGTACTGGTCATCGAACACAATCTTGATATGATTAAAAATGCCGATTACATTATCGATATGGGTCCTGAAGGCGGAAGCGGCGGCGGATTGATCGTTGATGAAGGAACTCCGGAAAGCGTTGCACAAAATTGGGAAAAGAGCGGAAGTTTTACGGGAAAATATTTGGCGATCGAGTTAAAAGACAAAATCTCTTAGGATGAAATAACTTCCGACTAATGTAGAAGCTTGCTTTAAAGTCATTTTTTAAAGTAATATTTAGTATTATTACAGCCATAAAAAGAGCCTAAAGTGAGTGCATGCAATCGATTGATATTTTTCCCTGGGATGATCATTTTAATACCGGTATAGCGAAGATTGATGAACAGCATCGGGTCCTTGTTGATTTGCTCAATCAGCTGGCAAGAGAGGTCACAACCAAATCTGAAATTTCACGTTTGAACCAGATTTTTGATCAACTTTTGGAGTATACGGTCTACCATTTTGAGACGGAAGAGGCGATTTGGGAAACCTATCTTCATCATGATCCTATGGAAGAGCAGCATAAAACCGTGCATCAGAAGTTTATTGACACGGTTGTGCGGCTGAAAGAAAATCAAAATTCACGATCTATGGCTGAAGTGGCTGAAGAGACTTTGGGATTTTTGGCACGTTGGCTTGCTTCCCATATCTTAGAGACGGATCGGACGATGGCGTATATAGTTCTGGCTCTCCAAAAGGGGATGGATATGGAAGCTGCCAAGCAGTATTCCATTGAGAGCATGAGCGGGTTTACTCGAACGCTGATTGATATGATTTTATCCATATATGAAAGGTTGTCTGCGAATACCTTGCAGCTGCTGTATGAGGTTCGAAAACAGAAATGGTTGGAAGACAAAATACACCATCAAAATCGTTATCAAGATATTCTCATTGATCTCTCATCCTGCTTTATTAATCTTCCATTGGAAGAAATACCCCCTGCAATCAACTATGCTTTGGAAAAGATGGCTACATTCGTGAATGCTGACCGAGTTTATCTCTTTAGCTACGATTTTGACAATCGT
>DASUNE010000161.1:0-3361 GCA_036277315.1 Sulfuricurvum sp. | reverse complement strand
AAGAGGATATCACCCTCTTGAACTTTGTACTGTTTACCACCATTTTTAATGATTGCGTACATTAGCGTTCCTTACCTATAAGTCTACAAAAAGTTGCGAATTGTAGCGAAATAATATTTAAGCTTAAATTAAAATGGTGCGTTTATTACTCAACCATCTAAAATTCATCCGTTTACATTACGTTATTTGACACTCAATTTAACTTTTACCAGTATACATTAATCTAGATTAGGACTACATAATGATTGTGTCAAACTCATTATTTTCCTAAATGGATGACGATCATTCCTCGTAAATCGCCCATAGCATAGCCGGTTGCTTTATCTTTCGGATAAAGGGTCTGTATCTCTTTTGAAAGGGCTGAACCGGGTAGAATGTCTCCGTGACATTTTAGACATGTTTCATTATTGATTACAATGGGTTTATAGTAAGTATATTCACCGTTAGATCGGTCTCTAATTTCGTATGCGGGCAATGGATTCCCAAAATGCCCCAATTTCTCCCATTTTCTTAATAGCGTTTGCTCTTCCACATTCGCAGCATTGATAGGATTACGATTTTGAAGACTTACACGCTTGATTTGCGCATTCGATTCTTTGGCGACTTGTTCCGTGAGAACCAAAGCATTTTGTGAACAAAAATGGAGAGCTTCGATCGCCCCTTTCATTTGCATTTGTCCTTTGAGTTCGCTACTTAGCTTTTGAACGAGCGCAACAGAAACAGCTGAACCTTTTTGAATGGCCTGTTCTTCTGAAAGAACTCCGGCATACACGAACACCGAAGAGAGAGCAAACGATAAAAGAGCGTATTTGAGCATGTATATCCTTGAATTATAATTACTATCATTCTATATCTTTTTTCTTTATTAGCTTATTAGGTCGTATCTTTACCGTTACTCTTGACATTTTAAGGAGCTGGCGATACAATTCCCCTTAATTAGTTGCATAGTCAACTATAGGAGGAAAACATGAACCGATGTGAATGTCCTGTCGACGAATCATTGGGATGCTTAAGCAACCATGCCGCTTCTGCGGCACGTACTTTTTTGACACGCCGACTTTCATTGAACGGGATCGATATGACCATCGAACAGTTCAAAGTGATGGTGGTCCTGTGGAATGAAAAAAGTGCCACGCAGCAAACGATTGCCGATTTTGTCGGCAAAGACAAAACGAGTGTTACCCGTCTTATTGCCGGCCTCGAAAAGCGTTCCCTAATACAACGGGCCACCGATAAAAATGATAAACGGTGCAATCTCGTCACCTTAACCGCTCAAGGAGCTACTTTGGAACAGCCCACTATGAAAGTGTTGGCTCAGGCCAATGATTATATCCATCACGATATCGATCCGGATGAACTTGCAATAACGTTGCGCGTTTTGAAGCAGATGTGTTCTCTTTTACATTACCCTAAAAACTCACCCAAGGAATCCCTATGAACCACTTTACAACCTTAACCCTTTCATCTGTTTTATTGCTTGCATTAGGGGGATGTGAACGCCCACAAGCTGCAGGGATGCAAAAACCGCCGGAAGGGCCTGTACCGGTCACCGTAACCGAAGTAAAATCAGGGAACTTCCCCGCCATTCTCGAAGCGACGGGACAGACACAAGCATTTAATACCGTACAAGTGTATGCCCGCGTCTCAGGATATTTACTCAAACGTGCTTATACCGAGGGGCAAATGGTCACACAAGGGCAAACGCTGTTTATTATCGATCCCTCTGATTTAAAAAACTCTCTCGAAAGTGCCAAAGCAGCCTACCAACTCGCCAATGCAAACCATATCAATGCAACCGCCGTCTTAAACAGGATCAAACCGTTAGCGCAAGCGAATGCGGCGAGTCAGCAAGACCTCGATACCGCAACGGCCAGTGAGCGTAACAGCGCCGCTGCACTGATGGGGGCCAAAGCCTCATTGGAACAAGCCAAACTCAATCTTAGCTATGCCACGATCAAAGCTCCGATCAGCGGATTCGTTGATAAGTCAAAAATGGACGTGGGAACGTATATTTCCGCAGGTGCGAACAGCCTTCTCACCACACTGTATCAAAACGATCCCATCTATGTGAACTTTACGTTTAGCGAAAATCAAAAAATCGCTCGTCAAAATGCTCTTGCAAGCGGCAAACTCATCGCCCCTAAAAATGGAAATTATGACGTTGAGCTTACCCTTGGAGACGGAACGACCCTTACCCGCCAAGGAAAAATCAATTTTGTAGCCCCGTTTATTGATCCCACAACAGGGACGATCAGCTACCGTGCGACCATCGATAATCGAGATCACAAACTTCTGCCTGGACAATTTGTCCACGTAAAAGTCAAGGGGATGGAGTGGAAAGAGACTCTTTATATTCCTCAAAAAACCCTTCTGACAGGGGAAAAGGGGAAATTTGTCTATGCTATCGAAGCCAACAATACGGTCACGGCTAAACCGGTTATAGCAACCCAATGGATCGGAGACAATGTCTTGATCGAGAGCGGTGTGAATGTCGGAGATAAAATCGCGGCAGATGGCCTGGCAAAACTCAAACCGGGAGCGGATATCATTCCGAATACAAAATAATTATGTTTAGTAAATATTTCATTAACCGACCTGTTTTATCGGCCGTCATCGCTTTGATGATTATGATATTGGGCTTTGCGGCGATTAAAAGTCTCCCCATCTCTCAACTTCCCAACATCACTCCCCCTACGGTTGTCGTAAGCGCACAATACCCCGGCGCTGATGCCCAAACCATCGCCAATACGATCCTCACTCCGCTGGAATCACAGATCTCCGGTGCAGATGGGCTGATGTACATGAGTTCCAAAGCCGCAGCACTTCCTGGAAGCGCAACGATCACGTGTACCTTTAACATCGGCGTCAATCAGGATATGGCGGCCGTCGATGTCCAAAACCGAATTAATTCCGTCCTCGCCCTGCTCCCCCAAAGTACTCGCGATTTAGGGGTGAGCGTACAGAAAAAAACGTCTGATATTCTTCTTATCGTGGCGATCACATCCCCCGATGGAAGCCATGATGCGACCCAGATCAGTAACTATATCTCCTCTACGCTTCTCGATGAGATCAAGAAAATTCCCGGTGCCGGACGTTCACAAATCTTCGGTCAACGTGATTATGCGATGCGTATTTGGCTTAATCCGGACCGTATGGCGTCGTTGGGGGTCAGTACGACCGACATCGCAAGTGCGATCAAAGATCAAAACCTCCAAGTCTCTCCAGGCCGCTTAGGGCAAGGCCCCACGAACGGTGAGCAGATGTGGACCATGCAGCTCGTCAGCCAAGGGCGATTCTCAACCCCGGAAGAATTCCAAAACATCATCATCCGCTCAAAACCTGACGGATCCGCGTTACGCCT
>DASUNE010000160.1:0-3006 GCA_036277315.1 Sulfuricurvum sp. | reverse complement strand
TTTTATCGTCCATATAGCCCTCGTATTTTATAATATGCCCAAATTTTACCACACAAGAGGGATATATGTTTTTAGAACCTGGTTTTTTGGGTACTCGTGCGCTCTTTTTTATGGATGTTGTGACGTTGTACTTTGCGATACTTCCTTTTCTGCTCGGACTTTCGATTCGTCAGGCAGTCATCGGAAAAATAACGTGGCATTATCGTTCTCAAATTGCCATTTTGTTGTTGACTATAGTCATGGTGGTTATCTTCGAACTTGGAGTTCGTATTAGTGGCGGTTTTATCGAATATGTGAAGTTTTCTTCTATATCGTATGATTTTTTTCTTATTTATTTGGCAATACATATTTTTGTTGCATTGATGTCTGTGGGCGGATGGATATACCTTATCATCACATCGTACAAGACATATAAACAACAAGGGCTGGAAGGTATGAAGCAACACCGCCGAATGGGTAAATGGATTTTTGCGGCGATGACTTTAACGTCGGTTATGGGTTGGAGTATCTACCTTTTCTTATTTGTAGGGTAAGTTATCATTACACGTTAAAACATTATTACAAAGTCTTTCTGTTAGAATAGTTCTATCTAAATAAACAGGGGACTTTATGGACAGACTACTTTTTATTTTGATCTTATCGATCCCTCTTTTTGCCCTTTCTCCCGACGCGATCATCAAAAAGGTTGAGCATAATATTCAAAGCGACAGCGGCTATTCCAAAATCACGATGACAGTTACGACGGCACGGGGTGAACGGACGATGAAAATGGAGAGCTGGAACCGTGGGCATGAGAAAAGCTTTATCAAAGTACTCTATCCCAAACAAGACCGCGGGATCACTTTTTTAAAAGTCGATACGACAATGTGGCAGTATGTCCCCAAGATCGAGAAGACGATCAAAATCCCAAGCTCGATGATGATGCAAAGCTGGATGGGGAGTGATTTTACCAATGATGATATGGCCAAAGAAAGTTCTATCGTGGATGATTACCATGCGCAGATCAGTTTTGAAGATTCGCAAAAATACACTCTGACCCTTCTTCCAAAACCCGATGCCGCCGTGGTGTGGGGAAAAATTGTACTCGAAGTCGCCAAAGAGCATTTTATCCCGTTACGGGCGGTTTACTATGACGAGGATGGGGTACAGCAGCGGATCCTCTATTACAGTGATGTAAAGCTCTATGGGGATCATTATCTCCCGACGGTTATGACGCTGATCCCGCAGAATAAAAAGAGTAACAAGACCGTTGTTACAATGGAAGAGGTCAATTTTGATGTTCACATCGAGGATGAGCGCTTTACGAAAAATGCACTCATGCGGTACAGTCAATGATTCTTTTTAAAATGGCGATTCGCGAACTCTTGACGCATAAAAAACGCTCCATTGTTACGCTATTGCTCAGTGCCTTTTCGACGGCACTTTTTATCTTCGCAAATGCCCTCAATAACGGTACCCATAATCAGCTGATCCGTTCCAGCGTCGAGATTTACCCAGGCTATATGCAAGTCACCAACCGCGAATTCGAAGACGATCCCAACTTTGACAATCTCATTTTTGATGCGGCAAATGTCACAAAAGCGTTGCAAAAAATAGATGAGATCAACGCTTCCGCTATACGCTTTGAGGCCTACGCCCTTTATTCCACCAACGAACAGTCTATCGGAGGGATGTTCACCGCAATCGAACCTGAAAAAGAGGCGCAGGTCTCAAGGCTCAAACGCTCTCTTGTTGAGGGGGAGTATTTAACAGCTACGGATACCAATGCGATCTATTTGGGTGCAGAACTGGCCAAACGGCTCAAAGTAGGAGTAGGGGATACCCTCTCTTTTATCTCTACTGGGGCAGACTACTCCTTTGCGGCGGACAATCTGGTTGTCAAAGGATTGTTTAAAACCAAGCTCTATGAGTTCGACAACGGTTCGGGTTTTGTGAATAAGGGGTATTTTGACGAAGTGATGCAAAGCCGTAACATTGCTACGCATATTATCATGACGCCAACCGATGTAAAACAGATTGATGCCGTCACGCAAAAAGTTCAAAAATCTTTGGGTCAAGGCTTGGAAATTCAAAACTATAAGACAACTCTCGAAGATTTGATTTTAGCAATGGAGATCGATACGATTTTCGGTTACATCACTTTGGGGATTTTTTTTATCGTTATCTTCTTCGTTATCGGTATCTTTGCATTTCTCTCTGTCTATGCCCGTATTCGTCAGATCGGTGTACTGCGTGCCATCGGGACGACGCCCAAGCAGGTGATGGGAATGTTGCTGATAGAAGCCCTGATTTTGGGATTTTTGAGTGTCGGTCTGGGAGGAGCGGCTGGAACCTATGCCAGTAACCATTATGAAAAATACCCCATCGAGATCACCTCTTTGGTAGATGTGGATGCACAAGAATATGCTAAACAGTACAACATGGTAGCTGAGGCCACCTTTCCTGCCGAGTTCAATCCTCCAAGGATTATGATCGATATGCTCATCATGATGCTGTTAAACCTTATGACAGTGGTATATCCAATTGTCCTTATCAACCGATTTACCCCGACTGAAGCGATACGCTATGTTTAGCCATACCGAAATACTCTATCTTAAAATGGCATTGCTGCATATTTTCCGCCGCAAGGGGCGTGCCGCCTTGATCTCCATTATGATCGCGATATCGATGATCGGATTGCTTCTGATGGAAGGGATGTACGAGGGGATGATGGTGCAAATCACCCAAAACTCGATAAAAACCGGTAGCGGAACTGTCTCGATTCAGCACAAAATGTTTCGATCGGACAATAACATAAAATACACGATTGCAAACCCCCAGAAAATTACCGCACTCCTCGATTCTCAAAAAGAGGTACAAAGTTACGTCACGCGGATCACTCAACGCGCTTTAATTGCAACGGCAGGCTATTCGCAGGGGGTCAATGTAACAGGGGTCGATTTAGAGAAAGAATCTTTCCATGCGAAGCTCGAAAATTTTATTATCAAAGGAGACTATAGTTTTGAT
>DASUNE010000159.1:0-4504 GCA_036277315.1 Sulfuricurvum sp. | reverse complement strand
GAGAGCATGGCCAACACGGCCGTTATTGTTAAGATGACACGGGTGATCATGATTGCACCGATGCTTATTATTTTAGGGGTGATTCTGAGCTATCTGGCCAAGAGATCAGGAGGTGAAGGCTCCAAGGTCAAGCTTGTGATTCCTTGGTTTGCCGTCTATTTTATCGGTATGGCAGGGGTGAACTCCTTGATTCACACGTATACGATAACCGCTCCAGAAGAGTTAGCAACGATTATCAAAGGGGTGATAGGCAATATCAATCTGATCGATACTTTTTTGCTGACGATGGCGATGACCGCTTTAGGAATGGGGACCCGTTTCGCGAAATTCAAGGGGCTTGGGCTAGCTCCTGTCTATACGGCGGGTTCTATGTTTATTTGGCTTGTCGTGGGCGGTTTTGTCATTACACAGTGGATTGTGGCGACGTTTTAGGATACCCCGTTTACCGCTTCCGATAGCTGAGTGCCTCTAAGAGGTGCTCTTTGGAAATATCTTTTCTCCCCTCCAAGTCCGCAATCGTCCGTGTTACTTTTAAAATTCTCCCCACGGCACGAAACGATAACCCAAAGCGGTTGATCGCCTGATCCATAATCTCTTGTACCTCGTCTTTTAAAACGCAAAACTGTGCAATTTCGCTATCGGTGAGTGAACCGTTTAGCCGTATTTGTCCCCGCTCTTTTTGATGAAAAAATGCGCTGCGAACTTTTTCATGGAACTGTTCGGAGCTGTAAGACGTTTTGTCTTCCGCGTTGCTTTGGTGCATCTGGATAAAGAGATCGATACGGTCCAAAAAAGGGTCGGAGAGGCGGGATCGGTAGCGGCTGATCTCCAGATCAGAGCAACGGCATGCGGTTACTTTGCTGAGAAGATTCCCGCACGGGCAGGGATTCATCGCTGCTACAAAGAGAAAGTCTGCCGCATAGGTGATTTTGCTATTGACCCGTGATATGCGAATGTGGCGATCTTCGAGAGGTTCGCGCAGAGCTTCGAGAATGTTTTTGGAAAAATGGGGCAGTTCATCGAAAAAAAGTATCCCTCCATGCGCCAATCCGACCTCTCCGATCTGAGCTTTATGACTTCCTCCGCCAAAGATACTGGATGGGGTTGAAGTGTGGTGCGGAGATCGAAAAGGTCTCTCGGGGGTAAAAGAGGGTTCTTTGCCATCGAGGATTTCAAGCTTGGCACACTCGAGCATCTCATCGTTATGCAAAGGGGGAAGGATGTGTTGAAGACGTTTGGCAATCATCGATTTGCCTGAACCGGGAGAACCTTCGAGAAGTAAATTATGCATGCCGGCGGCACAGATAAGGGCTGCACGTTTGGCATGCTCTTGTCCTTTGATCTCTTTAAAATCAAGGGGGTAGTGCTGGTGATAGAAATAGTTGGTCTCTTTATGCTTAAGAGTGGGGAACGTAAATGTCGAACTGCTGACGTGGGCACTTTGGTTTTGTGTGGAAAGTATCTCAAGCGTTTGCGTGAGGGTACTGGCTCCATAAAAAGCAATATTGGGAATACGAGAAAGCTTGTCCAGCGCGTTGGCGGGTACGATGGCTTTGGTGATGATCCCTTGGTTGGCGAGGGAGAGGATGATGGGATAGAGGAGGGTATTTTCGCTGACACTGCCATCCAATCCAAGCTCACCAAAAACATACCACCCCTCAAGAGAGGTTTTTTGCTCCCCTAATGCTATGAGAGTTGCGATGGCAAGATCGAAATGGGAACCTTCTTTGCGGATGTCACTGGGGGCCAAATTAATAGTAAGGCGTTTGGGCGGAAAGGTAAACTGGTTGCTGAGCAATGCCGATTTGACCCGTTCTTTGGATTCGGCGATAGCGGTATTGGCCATGCCGACGATCGTAAAAGCAGGCAGACCCTTGGTGGCGGTAAATTGAACTTCAACGGTTTTGGCATCAATCCCTTCAAATGTTGCACAGAGCAGTTGTTTCATCATACGTCCTCACTCTTTTAGTGGGATAATTGTAACAGAAATGATTTTTTTTGGGAAAAAATATTGCACAATGCAATATTTAGGATTGTTTTTTCTCTTTGAGGGCCCGTTTGTACTCTTTTTCAAATTTTTTACGACGATTGTAAGTGAGTTTTTCGATAAAGAGTTTGCCGGCTAAATGGTCCATCTCATGCTGGACAGCGATGGCTAGGAGTTCAGAGGCTTCCAGTACACACGCTTGGCCGTGGCGATCATGATAATGAAGCGTGAGGGATTCAAAACGCTCAATATCCTCGTAGAACCCAGGAACACTTAAGCACCCCTCTTGGTAAGTGATCGTCCCTTGCGGATTATGAATAACAGGATTGATAATCTCCAGCGTATTCTCTTTGAGCTGATTGCCTTCCTCGTCGGGAATGCAAAGAATAAGAGCTTGAATCGGATGGGCTACTTGTATCGCAGCAAGACCGATACCATTGCTCTCCATCATGGTCTCGAACATGTCATCCAGCAGCGTATGAAGCTGGGAATCAAAGGCTGTCACTTCCTTGGAAAGTGATTTGAGCAATTTATCGGGATACGTGATTATTTTTAGCAGCATAGGAGTAGAAAATTATGCGTTGCAGATGACGTAATTGTTTTTAGTCTCATCATTGGAGGCTTCCATAGCATCCAGGGTACAGGTAAGCATTTGTTCTATGGAGTAGGCAGGATTGATTTCACTGATACCGATGGAGATACGCAACGTAATCTCTTGTTCGCCTAAAAAGAAGTTGGTCGATGAGACGAGTTCAAAGAGGCGATCTGCTGCACGTTTTGCACTCTCTATATCGGTGTGTTTGAGCATCATCGCAAATATTCCATCACCATAATGTGCCACCGTATCACTTCGCCGTGAAGTTTTTAGAAGCAATCGTGCCACCGTGCGAATCATCAATCCTTTGGCTTTATCACTGTTGATCTGAGAGAGTGTCGCATTGGAAAGACGGACAAAGATGAGTGAGCTTTTGTGGTGAAACTCAACGATAAGCTGGGATTCTTGGGTGAGCTTGGAGATGAGGTAACGCTTATTGTAAACCCCGTATTGATCATCAAAAATGGTTTCATTTTCGACCTGACGGACAATAGTGGCGGTTTCGTTATAAAGGGTTTTCATGTGCGAAACTTGTTTCTTTAAGATACTGCCTAATTTCCCGACATCATTTCCAAGAGAGGAGAGCAGATCATTGGCGACGGACAAAGAAGGGGTGTCTTTAATCTCTTCTTTGCGCTTGTCGAGAATTTTTTCCATCAACGTCATATTTTTATACAAGGTAGTGCTGAGCTGTAAAATGCTTTTAATGGAAGAAAAACCATTCTTAAGGGTTTTCTCCAATTCAATATTCTTCTCATCATCATTGCTCTCTTCAAGCTCTAAAATGGAGCCGATTTGACGACGGAGACTTTCGCTTTTATCATCGAGGATACGATCAAAATAAAGAGAAAAATTATTGGGGGTAGGGGGGAGATTATCGGCAATCAGAGCATTGAGCACTTCTTTGGAAAAGAGTTCCAAATCACTTGTTGGATCACCCAGTGAACTTACTTGGATTGGAATACCCGCTTCAAGGCGTGATGCGGCATGATGTGGATTGCTTTGCTCTTCTGCCATAACCTACTCTTTGTGTTCTTTTTCTTTTTGAACAAGTACTTCGTCAATGATACCATATTCTACACCTTCTGCGGCTGACATGAAATTGTCACGGTCGGTGTCTTTCTCGAGTTTTTTAACGCTTTGGCCACAGTTCTTTGCCAAAATCTCATTGAGTTCGGCTTTCATGCGCAAGATCTCTTTGGCTTGGATTTCGATATCGGTTGCCTGACCTTGTGCGCCGCCAAGCGGTTGATGGATCATAATACGGGCATGAGGGAGAGCATAACGTTTCCCTTTGGTTCCGGAACTGAGTAAAAATGCTCCCATGGAAGCGGCTTGCCCGATACAGATGGTACAGATATCCGGGCGGATGTAGTTCATCGTATCGTAGATGGCCATCCCCGAGGTGATAACGCCTCCTGGAGAATTGATGTAAAAATAGATGTCTTTTTGAGGATCTTCCGCTTCCAAAAAGAGCATTTGCGCGACGATGGACGAGGCTACGGGATCGTTGACTTCGCCACTGAGCATAATGATACGATCTTTGAGAAGACGGGAGTAGATGTCATACGATCTCTCTCCGCGTCCTGTTTTTTCGATGACGTAAGGGATATAGCTCATGGTACTTACTTGATTTTATCGTTAAGCAGTTTGCTTAAAACACGATCTTCGATCATCGCCATTTGGATTGCCGGCAAATAACCTGATTCTTGGTAGTTTTTATAAACTGCCGCAGGATCTTGACCCATTTGCATTGCTTCAAAATAGATGGTTTGCATCAATTCTTGCTCATTGACAACGATGTTTTCAGCACGGGCAAGAGCATCCACGATAAAGGTCGCTTTTACTGCACGGCACGCATCGTCACGGAATGTTTCACGCATTGCTTTTACTTTTTCGGCGTCATCACGAAGCTCTTGGAT
>DASUNE010000158.1:0-4649 GCA_036277315.1 Sulfuricurvum sp. | reverse complement strand
AAGCCAACCGCGGCGTGCTTGACCGATTCCAAGGTTCATCAATTCTAAATCGGCAATAGAGTGGGCATCGGTGGAAACGGCTACTTTGACACCGGCGTTTTTTGCCATGCGGCAGTGTAAATCGTCGATATCGAGCCGGTCGGGCTGGGCATTGAGTTCCAAGATAATGCCATGATCGGCGCACGAACGGATGATGGTCTCCATATCCAGCTCATAGGGTTCACGAAGCCCTAAAAGGCGCCCTGTAGGATGGGCGAGGATTGTGAAATAGGGGTTTTCCATCGCTTTGAGGATCCGTTGGGTTTGCTCTTTGGCAGAGAGGTTAAAGCGATAGTGGACGGCGCATACGGCGAAATCAAGGCGTTCCAAGATGGTATCCGGCAGATCCAGTGTGCCATCAAAGAGGATATCGACTTCGGCCGATTTTAACAGGGTAATCCCCTTGAGCGTGCGGTTAAGCCCGTCGATCTCATCGAGCTGTTCGAGCAGTTTCGTTTCTCCTAGTCCGTGGGCAATGCGTAAATGCTGGGTATGGTCGGTAATGGCCACGTACTCATACCCTTTTGCCTGGGCGGCTAATGCCATCTGCTCAATTGTATTGATCCCATCGGTATAGGTTGTATGCAGATGCAGGTCACCCCGAATCTGAGAGGGTGTGACGAGACGGGGAAGGGCATTTTTGAGAGCTGCTTCGATCTCGCCTCGGTTTTCGCGCAGTTCAGGGACGATATAGGGCATACCGAGAACGTCGTAAAGCTCCTCTTCGCTCTTGGAGGCGATTTTACTTTTTCCTTTGAATACACCGTATTCGTTGATCTTGATCCCCTGTTTGGACGTCATCGTCCGTAGTTCGATATTATGCGCTTTTGACCCCGTCAAATGGTGAAGTGCCGCGCCGAATTCGTCTTCGGAAACAACGCGAAGATCAACATGCATTCCGTTTTTCAAGATGATCGAGGAGCGTGTAGGTCCTTGCATCACAATCGATTGAACGTCATTGGCAGAGATAAAGCGTTCCATAATATCACTCTCATGTTTGCACGCCGCAACCAAATCGATATCTTTGGCGGTTTCTTTTTGGCGCCGGATACTGCCTGCTATCTCTATGCGGATGACCCCTTCGGTACCTCGCAGACGTTCGCATATGTGTTGTGCTATGGGACGGATATCGTAAAGACGGTAGCGTTTTGTTTGTAGGGGCTTATTGCCAAGAGCATTTTGAAGTGCTGCCAGCAGTTTCGGACCAAATCCTGCAATCCTGTCTAATTTACCGTTTTCTAAAGCCGTTTGGAGCTCTTTAAGGGAGCGAATATGTAAGTGCTCATACAGAAGATTGACCCGTTTCGGCCCTAGTCCCGGTATTTTGAGCAGTTCTTCGAGTTCCGGGGCAATACGGCGTTTTAGATCGTTTAGAAATTCGAGTTCTCCCGTCTTGACCATCTCGATTATTTTTGCTGCGAGGTCATGACCGATCGTTTTTAGCGTCGTGAGGTCAAATCCTTCATTCACGAGGCTTTTCATCTCTTGGGGATAGGAATAAATGGCACGCGCCGCATTGCGATAGGCACGTATTCGAAAAGGATTTGCCCCCTGAATGTCGAGAAGCTCCGCTATTTCATTGAAAGTCGCCGCTATATCACGGTTGGTGATCTCCATTTTGGCTCCTTTCACTCAAACAAAATGCAATTTCTTAATGGCCAAAGTACGTCTTATAACCCTTGCCAACTTACTTTGTTGAGTTTGCTGTCAAGCACGGTAGGGGTTCCTCTTATCTCTGCCTTGTTGGCCACTTCTATTTGGCTGTTAATGATTTCTGTCAGCCGCTTGTCCGATTCCGGATTCAACACGATATTTTTATACTCGGTTGAACCATTTGCTATGGCTATGAGTCTTTCCCCCATACCGGCGTTGTCTTGCCCCGAGAGAATCCATTTGCTCATCGGCAGAGCATCAGCATGGAACGGCAATGGGAACAAATAGATTTTGAACGTATATTTCTCTTTGAGTGTTGCCATTTTCTTTTCAAATAGTTTGCAGTAGGGACATTCCGGATCTAAAAAGACATACAATGTTTCCTTGCCGCTCCCGTAACTGAATGCTTCTTTCCCTTCAAGAATATTTTTTTCCAAGGGGAAAGTCACTTTTGCCTTCGTTTCGGTATAGATCGCATTACCCATGATGAGAATTTTTTTATCTTTCGTCACATAAAAATTGAATACTTTTTTCGGCTGACCGACGGGACCCAGTGCTGACTCACCCTTGATTAAATAGATATCTCCTTCATCCTTGACTTTTAGCACCGTTATTTGGTTTTCTTTGATAACTGTGAGGGCATTTAATTCGGCTATTACCGTTTCGTTCCCCATAAGAAGAGACGTTATGCTAAACATCGCGATGAGAATCTTTTTCATTTTTTTCCTTTTTGTACTATTCTATCAGATTTTTTTCGGATGAAGGATACATTAAAATTATGAGATGTGCATGGATGGGTAAATCATCCATGCAACTAATGTTTTGTTGGTAGAAAGTCTATCCGATGGAGTGTGTTATATTAAAATTGATTCGAGTTTATTCGCTTTCGCTGCTGTGTTTAAAATATCATTGGCAGTGGCAAATGTCGTATTGGCAGTAGGAACACTGGTATAGACGATTCGTTTCATACCCTAATTCCGTTTAATAGCTCATCGAACCGGCGTTTAGCAGACCGATGGAGATGGACATAAACGCCATCAGTACACCTACGGAGATATCCCCGTTGGTAATATGTTTTTTCACAGAAAATTTACCGCTTAAGCGAGTTAGGACGAAAGCAAAGATGAGCTGAATAAACATCGCCACCCCTGCCCACATGACAAAATCGATGTAAGAGACGGAATACGTCAATGCACTGTAAAGAGGAATACAGAGTCCTAAGATGGCTCCGCCGAATCCAAGAGCCGCAGCAGTATTGTTTTCGGTAAAAATCATTTGGTAATCATCGTACGGAGTCACTTTGGCGTACAGAAAGAGAAACAGTGCAAAAACGGTCATGACGGTCAGGAAAAAGAGGCCGAAGGAGAGAAAATAGTCGAAGAACATGGATACCCTTTTTTGGGGACATGATATCCAAAAAACATTAACGGTACTCTGCTGTAGCAGAGATGTTAGCGTTAGTGCTCTCTTTTGACTATAATTCCATTCAATGAAACATAAAATCAAAGCCAAAGCCCAACAACTCGTCCAGAATCCTACCACCCAAAAAGCCCTTGCCGCTATGAAGCCGGAAAAATCGCTTTGGGGATTTTTGGGAATAGTCCTCTTTTTAATCGTACCGGAGATTATCGCCTTTATTTGGGGGATCGAGATTACTGCGTATGCAAAAAAAGAGTTATTAACCGCCACCTTTGCCGTTGAGCGTCAATACTATGACCTTCTCGTGATCCTTTTTGAAGAGGGGGGAAGCTGGTTTAATCTCGGTATCGGTGCGGCACTGCTCATCTGGTTCTTTTTCTAAAATTAGCAACCGCACCGATAGCGTGCAAATACCATCGTTAGTGTTGCGTATTGATGAGTACTTTTCGTTCACATTTGCAATCTTCAAAATAGATCCAGCGTTCTTCATACACAGGCGCTTCCCTCCACTCATTTTCAGAGTCCTCTACGAAGGTATCCACTCCGGTATCTTCAACGATCATGGTTGGGGGTGTTGTGTATATAACCCTCGGCTCCGTCTCATACACTACACTCTGTCGAGAGGCGGCAGAGCCCAATATACCCCCCACCACAAAGGGGAAAATCCAGCCGCCATATCCCCAATCCCGGTAATATCCACGCTTTCCTCCATGGGCATGCAGCGATCCGGCAGCCATCGCAACGGCTACACTTAGCAGTAGTATTTTTTTCATTTTGACTCCTTGATAGGGTGATGGTCTCTTTTAAAAACTAAAAGAGTTGGTCACTTTTATTTCTTTAAGCGGTTCATCGCTCATTTTTGCGATGTCTTGGTTACGGTATTTGGCATAGTTGATGTATCCGGTAAGGACCTTCTCGCTCTTGGTTTCATACTGTATGACACATCGACGCACGGTTTGGTAGGTGGTTCGAGGATCATTGCCGGCATTTTGTCCGATCATTGTCCCTACGGCCGCACCCCCGATTGTTGCAGCAACTTTGCCGCTTCCGCCTCCAATCTGATGACCTAATACCCCGCCAATGATTCCACCGACAATGCCGCCGACAACGCTGTTCCCGTCACTTTGTCGCTGGAGGGGTACTTGCTGATCCTGACATACTTCATGCGGAATATTTTTGGTAATCGTTGAATAAACCGGTTCGGAGTGGGTCACCGGAACATATTCAATATCGCTCGTGATCAGATTGGCCTCTGTTTCGTACGTGACCGGCTGAGCCATCATTGCTGTGGCGGCAAGTGTGAGACAAACCGATATGACTTTTGTTTTCATTCGCACATCCTTTTAGGGTATTGCATTATTGCATAGACGAATAGTGTACTCGATAATCTGTAAATTTATTGTAAAAAGAAGATCGCTAAGGGGATGAATGTTGTACGGAAGGTGATGATATGGGGTAATGTGCTAATGGACTATACATTCCCAACGAGGAGGTTGGGAAAAGAAAACCTTAACCTCTGGCGGTTACTTCGAGCAAGT
>DASUNE010000157.1:0-8567 GCA_036277315.1 Sulfuricurvum sp. | reverse complement strand
GAATTTGCTGCACCAATGGTTAGTTTTTGTGACATCCCCTTATCTCAGGTAAAAAACCACATAACCAAATACGGTGCATATGGAATTGGATTGACTAAAAAATGGGCAGAAAAACAAAAATTAAATCCAGTATTTTATATTGAAAAACATTCATCTTTAGCTCAGCGATATCTGAATATTTATATGGAGTATATAATAAATTCTAATAAATTTATTTATAATATGGATGAAAAAGAAAAATCAATTGTTGATATTCTTAGGTATATGAAAAACTACCAAGATGATTTAACAAGGGGTGGTAATATATATAAAGATTATAGATTTTCTGATGAAAGAGAATGGCGCTATGTTTTAGATTATAATAATGACATACCATTTATCTATGCTTTAGATGAGCACTATAACAAAGAAAATGCCAATAAAGATATAGATAAATATCGGCTAAAGTTTGAGCCGAATGATATTAAATACGTAATTATTCAAAATGAAAATGAAATACCAGAATTTTTAGAGTTATTTAAAACCACAAAAGGTAAAAATTACTCATATCATGATGTTGAGAGATTAATGACAAGAATAATAACTACAGAACAAATTGTGGAGGATTTCTAAGTATTCCCTCGTTCCTAACATTCAAATTTGTAATGCTACGAAGCTTAGTTCTTACCTCTGCTAGGAAAAAGAAGACAGGCTACTTTTATTCCCCTTCCCTCACCCACATTTCAAAATGCAATAACTTACCCTACTTTTCTGTTTAGCTGAAAAGTAGCAAAAGAGTATACCGCGATCCAAGAACGCACGTTCTTCTCGGCACTGTTGCCTCCGAAATGGCGCTAGGTGTTGGATCACGGGGAATATATTTTATTTGCATTCTTTTAAAAAAGAAAAGGACATATTCGCACTTATGCTACAATATCTCGTCAACTGGTTTTATTGAAGAAAAAAATTTGACGAAGTATGAAAAAGGAAAAAAATGAAGCATTTTGATATAGGCTCACTCATCGTGATTGTTACTACATTCGTCCTTTTCAGTATGGCTCTCTTTTTCACGGGTATCACTCATGACCTTTTACTCGAAGCCGGTGTTTTTTTAGTCTCCATCAAATTGATCATCATGGCGTACAAGTCAAGCGTGGCGTCAAATCATATTCGCAGTGAACTTGAAGAAATCAAAAATCTTTTGATTGAGGTTAAGCAAAATACATTGCAAGATGAATAAATAGTTAGCAATATTTTTATCATAAAGAATACAATTTCAACAAAGATCTAATAAATATACGAGCGTAATCACACATGTCCATACTAAATAAACGCCTTTATTACCGCATTGGATTGTACAGTGTGGCTGCTATCATCGCCTATTCACTCTACGCTAGAGCAAATGTACCCCCTGAAACAGATGCGCAGTATTGCAAAAGAAAGGGAATGGTAAAAATTCATGACCGATTTTACAAATACGATATCTATGAACACGATGAGATGAAACCTATAGTAGATAGGCTGACAAAAACGTGCAATAGAGATGCCTATTGCGAGATAGACCATGTCTACCAATATGTTCTAAGTATTCCCTATAAATCGAGTACAATCAATCGTAATCCAGCAGATGTCATCAACCAAAATGGCGGTGATTGCGATGAAAAATCATTTTTATTGGCGACTTTGCTCTTACAAAAACAATATGCATGCCTTTTCATTACAACAAAAGATCATGGATTTATTGGCGTACATATACCAAATGAAAAAGATATCAAACACCCCTCCTCTTATTTGACATTTGACGGAAAAAAATACTATTTTGCCGAGACAACAATTCCGATGGGATATATCGGTCAGGATAACGGCGTAAAAGAGCAAGAAATCGAAGGGGTATTTGACATGATGGCAAAAAGAGAGATACCGATGGAACAGATAGATTTTTTCCTCACCCCCACTCTGCAAACACAATCTCAAATTATGCTACAATAACCGTATCAACATAAGTCAAATAAGGTTTGTCGTGAAATTTCACTCGTTTCTTCTTATCTTATCTGCGAAACGAGGGGTCAGGTATTCAATCTTCACTTTTTAGCTGGGTGAAGGAAAATTATCGTTGGATAATGCCATAGTGGCAAGCGGAAAAAGTGCCTGATATAAATAGTATAGAGAGAAAAGAGTACGATTGAATTCTATGCACATCATTCCCAAGATTTCCTGCTCAAAATTGATGATACTCCCGCCGGAATCGCCGCGATCAGGTGTAAAGAAGGATAGCTATGAGGTATGCGAGTTTTACGTTGTACCCTATTTTCGGAAAAACGCTATCGGAATGCGATTTGCTCACGCCATCTTTGAAAGTTACCCAGGAGATTGGGAGATTAAACAGATTCAGGAAGCCGAATATACTACCAAATTTTGGCGAAAAACGATTGAACGATTTAACGAAACTACCTATACCGAAGAGTGCTATGATGATCCCTATTGGGGAATAGTCACGAGACAGAAATTTACCGTAAATTAAGATAGGGGTCAGATCTCCAATCTTCACTTCTCAATCTTTTTATATACTCTTCTCCCCGTAAAATTTGGATTCTAATTTACACTTCATTGTATCCCTAAAATCTAATTTTAATTTAAATAATCTATAATTCTTAACAACATAAGGGATACAAATGATAAATATGATGATTGGTTTTTTCAAAGACTTTTTTAAATATAGAGAAAGTGCAAAAAAGCAACAAAACTGGTTAGAAAAGTATGCTAAGCAGAAAAATTATGCCCTTAATCCGAGTTGGATGATGCTAACGAACCTCAAAAGTAATCTATGCGAGATGGAAGCGACTTTTGGCAAGCGGTATTGCCCTTGTTTTGAACCTTCCGCTGACGAAGCGTTAAACAAAAAGATGATGTGTCCTTGTAAATTTATTGATGACGAGATTGCCCAATACGGTACTTGTCATTGTGCACTTTTTGGTCCTTCCAACTTGAGTAAAGCCCAGTGGAAAGCATCATCAAAACGTCTTATGGATGAATATCAAGTGCCGAAAAATCTCAAAAACGGTGTTCTTGATACCCGTGGGATGCCACTTGATCCGCACCGTTTACTCCCCATTCCGGACATGATGCATCAGGTAAAGTCAACACTCAATGGCTATAAGGGTGAGACACTTACCGTTATCGTAGAACATGCACAAGAAGTGAGGAATCTAGAGAAAATAGCCGAATATCGAGGTCTAAAGCTGACTAGTGTTGATAAAAACGGTAGTTTCGAAGCAGTGTTAGACTTTAGAAAATAATTAGTTTTAGTAAATGGGAAAGCAGACTAATGCTCTACACTCCTAAGCTGAAGCTTGGGAGCGAAATAAAAGAATTACGATTCACTTAGCCGGAACAGACAACGCACTCAAAGCTTCATTCACGAGAAAAATCTTGCCTCGAATATTGCTGTATCCAAATGCCTCTAATCGCTCAGTATGCTTTTGCAAATAACGCGCCGCATCTTCTGAGTTGTCAAACAGATAAATCCCCCCTGCTTCTTTTTGGGCTTCGTTTTCCGTCCACAGTTTGGAAATAAGCCCTTTTTCGTTTGCAATGTCTTTTGCCAAATCGCTCATTGCTGCTGTCAATTCATCACCGAATGGCCCGTTATGGGGAAAATCTACTTGAAGAAGGTATCTCATGTTTTACTCCTTTGGTTATTTTATGGAATAATAATCCAATAAAACAAATTTATCAACCGCCAATTCCAAGCTACTTTTTCACTTCTCGCATCATCACTTCATCCTCAAGATTGACACTCAGCCTGCGCGGTTTCAACAAAAAACGGTAATAAAGTAAATAGAGAAACAGCCCAAAATAACTCAAAGCTCCAACCGAGATAAAAAGTATACCAATATTGAAATGTTTTTTCTCGACGATAAGATGCGTGCTTGAACACTGAATGCGTGTGTAGCCGTTATGGTAGAACATCTCATCGATCTTCACCATTTTATGCTCATCTGCTAAATCTGCATGGCTCATCTGTGAAATATAGTCTCGAAAAATCGTAAGGCTTTGCGCATAATTACGACGATCCCAAAAATAGACCAGTATTCCCAACGGCAATATAAACATCATAATAACCGTGCTCATGACTGACTCCTTATATCTTATCAGTACATTATAAGATCAAAATATCAACATAAAAAAAATGCCCTTACCATTTCCTCTCTTATTTTGAAAAAATGTGGCTGTATCACTCTTTATAGAGCAACCTCTTTCTTAAAACTATTAATTGCAATAATTAACAGTTAAAGTTATTATAACTGTTATAATGATTCATATTTATCCAAAAAAGGACTCATTATGAAACGTACACTACTTATCGCAACTGTAATAGTACTCTGCACAGGATGCTCGGCTACATGGAAAGGAATGAAAGAAGATACCTCCAATGCAACAGCTTGGACTAAAGGGGAAATCAACGAAGGGGCAACATCTGTCAAAGCAAAAACAGAATAATATCCTCGTTCCCACTCAGAGAGTGGGAATGCAGGTGGCTTTTCATTGCAGCAAGAGCGCTTATTCTTTAATACGGTCCCGCCCCTCTTCTTTGGCTTCGTAAAGCTTTTCGTCGGCACGCTTGACCAGATCTTCAAATGGTTCATTTTCCTGACGGTATGCAATCCCTGCACTCAGGGTAACAGAGAATTTTTTGCGCCCTTTTTGAAACTCAATGGCATGCACTTCTGCACGGATACGTTGGGCAACTTGAATGGCTTCGTCTTTATCGTTGCACAACATGGCAATAACAAACTCTTCACCGCCGTATCGCACGGCAATATCACCTATACGTACCGACTTTAGCATTGCTTTGCCCACCTGCGAAAGCACCTTATCCCCGTAAGGATGCCCATACGTGTCATTGACGATCTTAAAATGATCAATATCGAGAAAGATAACCGCCAGATAAGTTTGTATTGCGCGGTCGTGACTTGAGATTAAAATGGGCATTTTTTCGCAGAGAAAGCGCCTTGTCAGCAGCGATGTCAAGGGGTCATGTGTGGCCAATTTACTCAGTTGTTTCAAGAAATGATTCGACATCAAAATGGACACAAAAATTAAAATAATAAATACGACAGCGACAATCGCGATAGCACGGTAGACGATCTTTTGTATCTCTGCTTCCATATCGTCAAGATAGATACCCGTACCCAGTACCCAGTTCCACGGTTTAAAAAGTGTGACATGGGAAAGTTTACGGTTAGTTTTCTCTTCACCGGGCTTTGACCAGTAATAATCGACCCATCCTCCACCGGCTTTCGCGGTCGCAATAAAATCTTTAAAAAGGTATTTTCCTTCGACGTCCCTCATGTCGAGCATCGATTTCCCTACCATCTCCGGATTATGCGGATGCATTAAGATGATACCCTCAATATCGTTGATCCAGTAATAACCCGTTTTACCGTATATTGCCGATTGTAACGTGGCCATCGCCATGTGCTGTGCACTGTTTTCGCTAAGTTCCCCGTTCACTTGCAAGGTATGAAAATGACGTATGATGCCTGTTCCCATATCAATAAGCTGCTGCGTTTGCAACTGCCGTTCATGATAGAGGCTTTCAGTAACCGACTTAAGCAAGATCAGCAAGATCACGACCATACCCAACAAGCTAATCGCAGCCAGAACCGCCAGCTTCGGTGTAATATTGAGTTTGACTAGATCTTTATCGGTTATTTCGCTTGCCATAAAACTACCCCCTAACTTCAGAAAGATACAAATATAAATTATTATAATCTATATTTATAAAATAGTTACTAATTAATAATGAATAATTGAATGAGCTATATAAACTACAACAGGGCTGATGAAGTATTGAAACGGTAAAGAAAACATCCCCTCGTTTTTTGCTATACTATTCTTACTTATACCTCCCTATCAGGAGAGACCGATGGAACATGAAACAGCCCGGAGATATACCCGTATCGCCAAGCTCTATGATCTGTTCCAGTGGCCGCTAGAGCTATTGCATCTCAGCCGCCTGCGCAGCGAAGTCATTGCTCTTGCAGAAGGAAAAATCCTCGAAGTGGGGATCGGTACGGGAAAAAATCTCCCCCTCTACCCCCTATCCGCCGATCTTACTGGGATTGATTTTAGCCGTGGGATGCTTGAGATCGCCCGACGCAAAACAGCCCGACTCGGTCTGCACAAAATGCCCCTCATCAACATGGATATCGAAGCAATGAGCTTTCCGAACAATACCTTTGATACCATCATCAGCACCTTCGTCTTCTGTACCGTCCCCCATCCCGACCAAGGGCTCCGCGAACTCTACCGCGTCCTAAAACCTGGCGGCAAAGCAATCTTTCTCGAACACATGAAAAGCGACTCAAAAGGATTCAACACTCTCTTGTGGATGATCGAGAAAGTGGCTACGCCGCTGTTGGGGACATCGATGCTCAGAGAGACAGAAAAAGGGATCGAAAATGCCGGTTTTACGATTCTCTCATCCGAGAACAAAGTGTTTGACATCCTTCGACTGATCGTTGCGACCAAAGGGTAGTGAATTAAAATTATTTTATAATATTAAACACAGTTGTTAAATCTTAGCATATAACATTAAATTATCAAGGAGGTTTCCATGTTTAAGAAAATCTATTTGGTTCTATTTGCCGTATTGTTAAGTATCCCACCCTTGTCAGGTGTTGACTATGACGGTGAAAAAAGTTATTTGATGGATGTCAAATACGATATTTGTCTTATCGCTCCCCAGGAAAATGAGGCCGCTCGTCACGGTATCAAGGTTATTGGTGCGAAACAAGCCAAAGCACTCCATGACCATCAAGCCTTTTTTTACGATGCTCGTGAAAAACGCCATTACAACAAACAACATATCAAAGGGGCAAAACACATCGTTTTTGACCGTTCAAAAGCCGAGTACATGGCTATAGATCTCCCTAAAGACAAAGACGAATCCTTGGTGTTTTACTGCTATGGCGAATCGTGTGCGAGCTCTTATGAAGCCGCTCTTGCGGTCAAAAAGCAAGGGTACAAAAATGTCTACTGGATGATTAACGGATTTAGCGACTGGAAGAATAAAAGATATCCTCTCCAATAATAATTCAACGTAGTACAAAGCAAAAGGATACGTTTATAAACATGGCCTCTGTTCGGACTTGGGGTAAAAGATTAGAGGGAAATCAATAACTTCCCTCTCCCACTGCAATCACATAGTTGTCATCTACCTCAATAGCAGTAAATGAATGCTGTCCGCAAAAGCTTTCATTCATCTCCTGTGCCCACGCCCGTGCGATACGCATAGCGTTTTCTTTGTCATCCAATGTTTTAATTTGAGGCATTTGTTTTCGTACTGCACATTTGCATAATTTTTCAACGACAACATGATGATCCATAGCATCCTCCTACTTACAGCCACAGCCACCGCCGACCATACCGATAACAAAATTGTCATTTACTTCTACGAGCTGGAATTCGTGTTTACCGCAAAAACCACAGCCATTCATCTGTGACAACAAGCCCTCTCCTGCTATGAGAGCTTCATCTTTGGTAGCATACGTGGCGATTTGAGACAATCCCTCTTTTTTTGCACAACTGCACAATTTTTCGATGACGACATGATGTTCCATCCTATTTCTCCAATGGTAATATGAAGAGGAGATGCATAAGGTGTTCTAGCTTGATATCTCAACGATTCTTCCCTATAATATCGTGCAATTTAAGATAAGGTTTACAATGGATTTAAAGCAACAATTAATCGATTTTGGATGCGGGGTAGAATTTGTTGATATTGCTTTAGGGTATGCCCAATTTTATCAACCCCAACAGGATATCGAAACTTTTATAGAATATGTCGAAGAGGCGCATGCCAAGGTTGCGGAAGCAGAAGAGATACAAAAAATGAATCAAGAAATCGTCAATCCATCCGATCTTACTGAAGCCTTTAAAGTCTTTGAAGAGGAAGAAGCACGTTAAATACCCCCAAAAGGGGAGAGAGACCTTAGCGGATAAGGTCGAAGAAATAGTCGGTCGTTGCGATACCTTTGGTATCTTCATCCAACTGGTCAAGAACTTTGTTCGTGATCCATGTTAGAAGGTTCAACGCACCGTCGTATCCGCTGATAGAGTAACGGTGTAGGTGATGACGGTCGAAAATCGGGAATCCGATGTAGATCAACGGAGTTCCTGTGTCGCGCATCAACTCTTTACCGTAGCTGTTACCGATCATGAAATCGACAGGCTCTGTAAAGAGAAGTGAACGCATAGCCCACAAATCTTTACCCGCCCATACATTCAAGCTGTCTTTTGCAGGAGAGGTATCGAGCATTGCTCTCATCTCTGCTTCCCAGCCGTTTGGTGCATTGTGGCAAAGAACGTGAGTAGGCTCAGCACCCATCTCTAAGAGGAATGATACTGCACCGATTAGGAAGTCAGGATCACCCCAGATAGCGAATTTTTTACCGTGCATGTACGGATAGCTGTCTTGCATCGCATCCACCAAACGGCCGCGCTCTACTTTGAGTTTTTGAGGAACTTCGGTTCCTGTCAACTCTGCGAGTTTCATAACGAACTCATCTGTCCCTTTAAGACCG
>DASUNE010000156.1:0-2045 GCA_036277315.1 Sulfuricurvum sp. | reverse complement strand
TGCACTCTGTGAAGACTGTATCCGACGTAAATCAACCAATCCCATCCGCGTCCTTGATTGTAAAAATGAACACTGTCAAAGCCTCTATGTCAATGCACCCAAACTCATCCATAACCTTTGCGGTGAATGCCAAAGCGATTTTGAGTCCCTAAAAACCATTCTCGACAATCACTCTATCTCCTATGAAATCGATACCAATCTCGTTCGCGGTCTGGATTACTACTCCAAAACTGCCTTTGAATTCGTCAGTGATGCTATCGGCTCTCAAAGTGCCATTGCCGGCGGAGGACGCTATGACCGTCTGATCGAGTTTTTGGACGGAAAACCGACCCCTGCTGTCGGATTTGCACTGGGGATTGAGCGCCTGATGGAACTCATCGTGATGCCGGAGCCTGTACGTGAAGGATATTATCTGGGAGCAATGGAAGAGGAGTCTTTGAGCATGATTTTAAAAGCGGCCGAAACACTTCGTAAAACGACTAAAGCCGTCGTTGAGTATGATGCCAAAAGTCTGAAAAACCATCTCAAAGGGGCTGATCGTATCCATGCACGCTATTGCGCCGTCATCGGTGAAAATGAACGCGTGAACCATACCATTTGGATAAAAGATTTAGTTGAGCAAAAAGAGTCTATTATTTCATTAGAGAAACTATAAAGTCAAAAAATATATTTCAACGTTGATATCTATATTTAGACCACAAACTTCACCATTACAGAAGGACATTCATGCAAAATTACGGTATTGATATTTGGGGCGAAAACAACTTTATGATCGATCAGGGGATGATCAAGGTTAACTATAAAAGTTCCCCTTCTCTGATTGAAATAACACAAAAAATCCGTAAAACAAATCTGAGCGGTCCGTTGATTTTACGTTTTCCCCATTTGATCGGAAAACAAATCGATTTACTCTATTCTAATTTTCAACGGGCTATTTTTGAAAATGATTACACCGGAAAATTTCACGCGGTTTTCCCTCTCAAAGTCAACCAATTCCCTGAAACCGTCGATGCCATCGTAGAACACGGAGAAAAATACAGCTACGGTCTCGAAGCAGGGTCTAAAGCCGAACTCGCCCTTGCCATGGCAAAGACTCCTCTGGGCTCACCTATTACCGTCAACGGCTTCAAAGATGAAGAGATGGTTACATTGGGCTTTATAGCCGCTCAAATGGGGCATAACATCACCATTACTATCGAGGGGATTGGAGAACTTGAGTGGATCATCGATGTTGCACAGCAATGCAATCTCAAAGTCCCCAATATCGGAATTCGTATTCGTCTTCAAAGCGAAGGAAGCGGAATCTGGGCGAAAAGCAGCGGTTTGAGCGCCAAGTTCGGCCTCACTTCCACTGAGCTTATCGAAGCGATGAGTATGCTCCAAGAATACAATATGGTGGAGCATTTTACGATGATTCATTTCCATGTCGGCTCACAGATGCAAGACATCTCAACCCTAAAACGTGTTTTGCGTGAGTCGGGGAATATCTACGCCGAACTCAAAAAAATGGGTGCGACTCATTTGGGAGCCATTAACATCGGAGGCGGATTAGCGGTAGAATATTCGCAACACACATCCAATCGTCTTCGTAACTATACATTAGAAGAATTCTCCAACAGCGTTGTCTTCTTGCTTCGTGAAATCATGAACGCCAAAGGGGTAGATCATCCCGATATTTTCACGGAATCCGGCCGATTTATTGTTGCCGCCCACTCGGTTCTTGTCACCCCGGTTTTGGAGCTTTTTTCTCACGATTATCAAGAAAAATCCCTTAAGCTAAAAGAGATCAATCCTCCTCTTATCGAAGAGCTGCGTGAACTGAATTCCCTTCTCTCTCCACGTACTTGTATCGAATACATGCACGATGCGCTGGATCATATGGAATCTCTCCTTACGTTGTTTAATCTTGGGCACATCGACCTCTTGGACCGATCCAATGCAGAGATTTTGGTGCATCAGATCATCAAAAAATCCCTCTATCTTTCCCAAGACAATCTCGTGCCTGAGATCGAACGGTTACAAGTCAAGCTTCAAGAACGCTACCT
>DASUNE010000155.1:0-7238 GCA_036277315.1 Sulfuricurvum sp. | reverse complement strand
CGAATCGTAAAGTCTTGCATCTCATTCATCATCCACGGCATCGTTAAAATGATGATAATAACAATTCCGATAATTTTAGGGATAAAACTCAGGGTCATTTCGTTGATCTGGGTCGTTGCTTGGAAAATACTCACGGCAAGGCCCAGAAACATCCCCACCAGCAATGCAGGCAATGACAATATTAGAGCGATTTTAAATGTTTCGATCCCCAAACCAATCAGTTCTTCTTGCAACATTTTAACTATTCCTCAATTGTGTATACTCTTGCGGTATACAAAAATCTTTCGCATCTATTTTTGCATCAAAAAAACCGTGCTGATGTCCTATCTCAAAGAGCTTATTGATTGCTTCAAACTGTGTCTCGCTGAGACTGATGGACTCATCATTCGCGTACAGCTCAAGATATTTTTCCAATGTCTGAGCATCAATGCGCACAAGAGAACGCTCAATTAGCATTTTTGAGAGCAGTTCTTTATGATCCCGCGCTACCTGCACCGCTTTTGTGAGAAGATTTTCATACGAAATAGCCGTTGTGAGCGGTAATGAACGTCGAATAGCCATGCCGCCCAAAGGGAGAGGAAGGGAGCCGCCGCTAAGCTCACACCATATATCCCATAACTCCCGTTCAACGACCAAAGAGTCGTCATAGCCCAAGATACTCTCGTGAATCAACACACCGGCATCGACTGTCCCCTCCAGAACGGCTTGTTCGATGTCGAGAAAATTCATATAAACGACTTTGGCTTCGGGATAAGCAATCCGAAAGAGCAGGGCGTTCGTCGTATATTGTCCGCTGAGGGCGACTTTGAACTTCTTTTTAAGAACCGTCTCTTTTTTACGAATCAGCTTCGGTCCGTAGCCACTGCCAAAGCTCACGGCAGTTCGCAGCAAAGCGTACTCGTTTCGGATATGAGGATAAAGACCGAAACTGATGGCCGTAATATCGTACGTCCCCTTGATGGCTTCCGTATTGAGTGTTTCGATATCGAGGGCAATATTCTCAAATGCAGTATTTTCGCGTCCTACCCACCCAAATTTAATGGCGTAATACATAAAAATATCATCTGCGTCGGGAGAGTGGGCAATCACCATTTTTTTCACTGTATTATTCCTCATCTGCACGTATCAATAGTAAATTTTAACGAAATAACGCTAAAATATCTTCATAAATATTCGAATGAATTTATAATATTGCAATTTGTCATATTAATGATGAAATATTTCTTTTTGTCATATTATTTGCTTAATTTTAATTCACCTTGGGAGAATACACGTATGATCGATCCAAACAAACTTAAATCGCTCGAACTGGCAATGAAGCAAATCGATAAAACATTTGGAAAAGGGACGCTTATGCGTCTGGGAGACAAGGTCATCGAACCTATCGGCTCTATTAGCACAGGTTCACTCGGACTTGATCTGGCTTTGGGGATCGGCGGAGTTCCCGAGGGGCGTGTCGTTGAGATTTACGGACCTGAAAGCTCCGGTAAAACGACGCTTACCCTTCATATTATTGCTGAAGCGCAGCGAAAAGGGAGTATTTGCGCCTTTATTGATGCCGAACACGCCTTGGATGTTGGCTACGCTAAAAATTTGGGCGTCGATGTTGAAAATCTTCTCGTATCCCAGCCCGATTACGGCGAACAAGCGCTTGATATCGTCGAAACCATTGCTCGTAGCGGTGCGGTTGATCTGATCGTTATTGACTCTGTTGCCGCTCTTACACCAAAAGTGGAGATCGAAGGAGAGATGGGAGATCAGCAAGTCGGTGTTCAAGCACGCCTGATGTCCAAAGCATTGCGCAAGCTGACGGCGGTTATGCACAAAATGAACTGTACTGTTATCTTCATCAATCAAATCCGTATGAAAATCGGAACCATGGGATACGGTTCCCCTGAGACAACAACGGGTGGAAATGCGCTAAAATTCTACGCATCGGTTCGTATCGATATTCGCAAAATCGCAACCCTTAAACAAGGGGAAAGCCAAATCGGAAACCGCGTAAAAGCCAAAGTGATCAAAAACAAAGTCGCTCCGCCGTTTCGTCAAGCAGAATTTGATATTATGTTTGGAGAAGGAATTTCCAAAGAGGGCGAACTCGTCGATTACGGCGTCAAGCTTGACATCATCGACAAAAGCGGAGCGTGGTTTAGTTTCGAAGATACGAAGCTGGGACAAGGTCGCGAAAACGTCAAACAAAAGTTTAAAGACGAGCCTGAATTGGCTCACATAATCGAAGAAAAAATTAAAGCCGCTATGGGTGTAAACAACATCATGGCGATGGATGAATCTGAAATGAATGAGGTGGATGAATGATTTTTATTGATGAAGTAAGTGCAATTGAAGTAATGGACTCCAGAGGGAATCCTACCGTAAAAGCAACCGTACAGTTGAGCGATGGAACGAGAGAAAGTGCCATCGTCCCAAGTGGTGCCAGTACCGGCAAGCGTGAAGCATTGGAACTACGCGACGGTGACAGTCGCTATATGGGCAAAGGCGTACTAAAAGCTGTGGGCCACGTCAACAATGAGATCGCGGATGCGATTATGGGGCTTAGCCCTTACAATCAGGCAATGGTTGATGCGGTGATGAAAGAGATCGACGGGACGGAAAATTATGGCAATCTCGGTGCCAATGCTGTTCTTGGCGTCTCTATGGCCGTGGCTCGTGCTGCGGCTAAAAGCCTTAATATCCCTCTTTACCGTTATCTTGGCGGTGCCAATGCAATGGTTATCCCCGTACCTATGCTGAACATCATCAACGGTGGAAGCCATGCAGACAACAGTGTTGACTTCCAAGAATACATGATTATGCCGATTGGTTTTGATGATTTCAGCGAAGGGCTTCGTGCTTCTGCTGAAGTGTATCATACCCTCAAAAAGATCCTTAAAGATCGCGGTGCCAATACGGCATTGGGTGATGAAGGCGGATTTGCACCGGATCTAAGCTCAAACGAAGAGCCTATCCAAGTCCTCATGGAAGCAATCGAAAAAGCGGGCTACAAAGCCGGAACGCAAATCGCCATCGCCCTTGATGTAGCTGCTTCTGAACTCGTCACCGAGGGTGGGTACAAACTTGATTCTGAAAACAGAACCGTAACGTCTGCTCAATTGGTTGACTATTATGTTGATCTTTGCTCTAAATACCCTATCGTCTCTATCGAAGACGGATTAAGTGAAGATGACTGGGCCGGTTGGAAAATTCTTACTGAAAAATTGGGGTCAAAGATTCAACTCGTTGGAGATGATTTGTTTGTTACCAATGCAAATATTCTCAGCGAAGGAATTGCCAAAGGGATTGCCAACTCTATCCTCATCAAGCCAAACCAAATTGGTTCTGTCTCTGAAACGATGCTCACGGTCCGACTTGCACAACGTAACGGCTATAAATGCGTTATGTCTCATCGTTCAGGCGAAAGTGAAGATGCCTTTATCGCTGATTTTGCCGTTGCACTCAATTGCGGTGAGATAAAAACCGGTTCAACCGCACGCGGTGAGCGAACAGCTAAATACAACCGTTTACTTGAAATCGAAAACGAAGTCATGTATGGCGAGTACCTCGGAAGTTCGCTGTTTAAATAATGAACTACGGAGAGCATGAGGATATTTTAGGCGCCAACGAAGCTCATCAAAGCTTTAGTGAGCGAAAATTTGGGCTCGCAACTCCCAAATTTCTCCTGCTCCTTGGAATCTCCTTCACTGTTTTATTTTATCTTTGGCTTTTAATTTTTGGAAATAACTCTCTTTTGGTGCTTATGAATCTTGAAGAACATCAAAACTTTCTCTCTGAGGATATTGAACACCTAAAAAGCGAGAATGCAGCTTTGCAAAAACAATACTTTGAACTCAAAGAACTCGATGCAGATGCGCAGACAACACAACAAGGCGAGCAGCTATGAATAAAACACTTCTCCTCTCTTCACTCTTGGTAAGCATCCTTTTTTCCAGAGAGAACCCTTTTTTTTCAACGTCAGAAAGCCAAACACACGCAACAACCTCTCAAAAAGACACCAATAAGCCTCCCCTTACCAGCATGAGCTATGATTTTCCCAATCATTCACGAGTACTCAAAGAAGTTACATTTACCTTTCAAAATCTAGATGGAAGCATGGAAACGCGTACGTTGGAGATCGATCAAAGCATTGATTGGCGTGCCCCCCTTATTCTCTCCCAAGGGAGCAATACGCGGCCACAAAGATCAATTTCGGCCGTTTCTTCGCCTTCATCTGAACTTGGATTTATTCAATTCAGTGCCGCCAAAAACCACCTCTCTATTGTGACCAAAGATCCAATGATTCGCAACTTCTCTCTAAGCGATCCAAGCAGTATTGTCGTTGATTTTAAGCATAACACACCCTTTAAATCCTATCAAAAAGAGCTTTTATCAACCCCGTTTACGCATGTAAAAGTAACCAACCATGGAAAATTTGCTCGCACCACCATTACGCTCGACGGACAACATATGTGTAAAGTTTCTAAAACAGCTCAAGGGGCAAGTGTTATTTGTAAATAATAGAAAGAGGGTTATTGAAAAAAGGGAAAGATAGAAAGAAAATTATCTTCGGATAGAATTTCCGAAGATAGTAAGATTATGCTACAGCAGCCAAAGCAGCGTCGTAGTTAGGCTCTTCAGTGATTTCAGGAACGATTTCTTTGTAAGTAACAATTCCTTCTTCGTTTACTGCGAAGATTGCACGGCAAGTAACACCAGCAAGAACTGAACCACCAAGCAATACGCCGTAAGCGTTAGCAAATTCTTTGTTACGGAAGTCAGAACATACTGTTAGGTTATCGATCCCTTCAGCTTGGCAAAAACGGCCAGCAGCAAATGGAAGGTCAAGAGATACGATCGTTGTAATAACATCTTTAAGACCAGCAGCTTTTGCATTGAAGTTACGAGTTTCAGTAGCACAAACACCAGTATCCAATGAAGGAACAACGATGATAAGTTGTTTTTTACCTTGTGCGCCGCCTACAGTGATGTCGCCAAGACCTGCTGAATTAACGACAGTAATTGATGGGGCTTTATCACCAACATTTACAGTGTTTCCTAAAAGTTCTACGTCAGTACCTTTGAATTTTGTTGTTGCCATTATTGGGCTCCTGTTTTAATATGAGAGAATTGTACAAAAATCGGATAATTTGACTCTGAATTCTAAAAGAGATATTTAGATTTAAGCAAATTCACAGTTTACAACGGGGGTTAATAGCAATCGCATCAACTGCTGCAAAATCTTTGCTATTGTATGCTTCAAGAGCGCATCGTCCAATCATAGCCGCATTGTCTGAGCAAAATTCTAAAGAGGCTAAGAGCAGCGGTGCTTTGTAGGGAGCAAGAAGCTCTTCGACTTTGGAACGCAAGTAAAGATTCGCACTGGCACCGCCAACAATTGCAAAATTCTCAGGAGGATTGATTTTAAAATACTTTTTGACTTTTTGGATCAAATGCTCCGTAGCGGCTTTTTGAAAAGCATTGGCAATATCAGGATAGGAATCGCTAGGCGATGAAGCAACCGCGAGACGCACTTGGTTTTTTAAGCCAGAATAGCTGAAGGCTATCAAAGGAGATTGCGACAGAGGAACCGTAAACGAAAATTTTGAGCTATCACCAAGAGCCGCCATCTTCTCAATCAAAGGGCCTCCTGGATATCCTAATCCCATCATCTTTGCCGATTTATCGAAGCTCTCGCCATAACTATCGTCCATCGTTGTTGCTACCATCGTCATCTCATGATAGCTTTTTACTTCGATGAGCTGAGTGTGCCCTCCGGAAACCAACAATACGGTCAAGGGCAAAAGGGCTTCTTTTTCAATAAAGAGGGAATAGATATGCCCTTTGAGATGGTTGATCGGTAAGATCGGAATATTTAAGGAAATAGAGAGTGCCTTTGCCATCACGACCCCCTCAATCAAGGTTACTCCAAGCCCCGGTTCATTCGTCACCGCTATGGCTTTTAAATGCTCAAACCACGGCTTGCATTCACTCAAGATAGCAGGAAGGGCGATAGCATGCAACCTGCTCGCGAGCTCAGGAACGACGCCTCCGTATTGAGAATGTTCTAACTCTTGCGATATTTTTTTATGAAAGATAAGTTTTTTGGTTGCAATTTCCGTGATAGCGATGGAACTGTCATCGCATGAACTTTCGATGCTCAAAATCATTTCATTACCCACTCTTTTACCCACGGCCATTCACCATAGCCTGCATCGGTATTGATGTGTCCCGCATTTTGAAGCACTCTCATCTCTACGCCCAAAGAGCGTTGAAGAATGCGGGCTTCCTCTTGTGTCATATAGGGGTCATTATCAGAGGTTACCAGCATTGCCTCATTGGCGTACAATGAGGAAGGAGCTTCGAGCGGAAAAAAGCTTTTAAGGGTTTCAAGTTCACACGTCAAACGCGGAGGGGCTACCAAAAGAAGTCGTTCGATGGGAATAATCTCTCCCTCATTGCATAAATGCAGCCAGAGGCTACAGCCAAGTGAGTGGCAAATTACGACTTCCGGCTTGAATTCATGCAAGAGAGATTTGACCTGTTTCATCCAGCGGTTTTTACTGGGAAAATGGGGATTATCCAAAAGAGGAAAAATAACGGTACCGTAATCTTTGGCTATTTCGCCTGCGAGCCATGCCTGCCAATGAGGATCATCCGAACCGCCCCAACCGTGCAGGATAAGCGTTTTTTGCCTCATTTGATGCTCTGAGTATAACGACGCACTTCATCATCCAAAGCAAATACATCCTCGAGAGATTGTGGAGTTTGGGAAAAATGCTCATACGTCTCTAAGACAAGGCGCGAAAGAGTACCGAACGTGATCTCACCGCTCATAAAACGGGAAATCGCCACTTCATTCGAGGCATTGACAATGACGCCGCGAAGCGGATTGCGAAGAAGATCCTCTTTAATCCTCCAGATGGGATAGCGCTCGGAGTGTATTTCTCGAAACTCAAGAATTCCTGCTCGAATCAGATCAATACGTTCCAATATCGGCTCATCTACTTTTCCCATCAGTGCGTAGGCGATAGGAAGCTTCATATCCGCATTGGCTAAATGGGCCGTTGTGGAACCGTCTTTGTAATCAATGAGGGCATGAATAAGGGAGCGTGTTTCGATAATAGCATCGTACTCACCCTCACCAAACAGCCATCTTGCTTCCAAAAGCTCAAACACTTTATTCATCATCGACGCACTGTCAATGGTGATCTTTTGCCCCATCGACCAGTTTGGGTGCTTGAGGG
>DASUNE010000154.1:0-3931 GCA_036277315.1 Sulfuricurvum sp. | reverse complement strand
GGTTATGCTTTATCGGCACAGCGTGTACGTGTCAATGTCATAAGCTCCAACATCGCCAATGCTCAAACGACCCGAACCGATGAGGGTGGACCCTACCGCCGTCAGGAAGTGGTCTTTAAGGCGATTGACTTCAACAGTGTCTACAATGAAGCGCTCGAGAGAAATACCAATCAACTGGGGTATTCTGATCCTCTCAAAGAAGGGTTGGCAGGGCTCAAACCCAATCCCGCTATCATGAGTGTTATCGTCGATAAACTGGTACGGGATGATAAAGCACCCAACATGAAATACGATCCGTCCCATCCCGATGCAGACACAAAAGGATACGTGGCGTATCCCAATATTAATCCTGTTATCGAAATGGCCGATTTAGTAGAAGCAACACGTTCCTATCAAGCCAATGTAGCTGCATTTGAAAGTGCTAAAAATATAGCCAGTGGTGCGATTAGCATCCTGCAATCCTAAGGATAAACTATTATGTCTGATATTCAAGCGATAAAACCAATCTCAACCTCCGATTTGCTTAAGACAAAAAGCACAGGAAACGTTGGCAGCGGTGTTGATTTTGCTCAAGAGCTTCGTAATGCGCTAGGAGATGTCAACAAAATGCAAGTCGAAAGTGACCAGGCCATGAGCGATATTGCAACCGGCTCCGTCAAAGATCTGCACCAAGCTGCCATCGCCATCGATAAAGCAGAGATCAGCATGAAGCTGATGCTTGAAGTTCGGAACAAAGCCATCAATGCCTACAAAGAGATTACCCGTACACAAATGTAACGGGTACATTTAATCCTTAATGCAGCATTCCAATAAATCCAAAAAAATACTTGCCCTCTTTGTCGTACTCCTCTTTGGATTTGTGATCTTTTTAGCCGTTATGTTTTACACGGCGGTTCATGAACGTGACATCCCTTCTATCTATTCCGAAGAAAATGCCAAAGCACAGCGGGGAACCATCATCAGTGCCGACGGTTTTCATATCGCCACCACCCAAAAACTCTACAAAGCCGTCGTCAATACCCGTAATATCGATAAGGAAAAAGAAGAGCTCTTTGTCCAGCTTTTCAGTATTTACAGCGGTATCAAAGCCGATGAAATACGCCAACGGATTCATACACGCCGCGGCTCGGTAACCCTAAGCTACCATATCGGGCCCAAAGAGGCGATGTATCTCAAAACACTGAGCTTTGAATTGCGAAAAATGGGGGTTTTTATCGAGTATGAGCTTCCCAATGGCCAAAGAGTTTTACAAGGGCTGAACATCATCGAAAGCGGTGAAGCCCGTGAATACCCGTATCAAGATCTGCTCACCCCCCTCATCGGATATCCCCGCAAAATGGAAGAAGACGGCTATACCCGTATTTACGGCATTAAAGGACTCGAAAAGTATTTCGATCAGGAGCTCAATCCTCAGCAAAACAAAACCCAGCGAGCAATGCGCGACGTGAATGGCTATCTTATCCTCAACAAACAAAGCTCGATTAAACCGCAGATCAACGGATTTGGCCTCAAACTCAACATCCCTATAACGCTGCAAGCCAGAGCCGAAGCGATTACCAGCCGAATCAAAGAAGAGCTGCAAGCCGATGAGATTATTGCAACCGTCATGGAGGCAAAATCGGGAAAAATTGTCACCCTTGCAAGCTCAAATCGGTTTGACCCCAGCCACATTCGCAAAACGGATTATCCCTCACTCAACACCAATGCAATCGAATACAGCTATGAACCGGGATCCGTTATCAAACCCATCATCTTTGCGCTCTTGCTCGATCGTCACCTCATCAACCCCTATGATATGGTCAACGGACACAACGGACGCTATACGATGGGGCGGAAAACCATTGTCGATGAGCACGCTTTTAGTATGATCAGTGCCGAAGACGTTATCGTCCACTCTTCCAACATCGGTATTGCCCAGCTTGCCCAAAAACTCAACGGAAGCGAATTTACCGAAGGGCTGAGCCGATTTGGTTTTACCCACTTCAGCGGTGCCGATTTACCGTATGAAAAACGCGGTTCCATCCCAAGCTCCGGTCAGCTCAACAATTATCTTTATAAAGCAATCACTGCGTATGGTTATGGCATGCGTGCCAATGCAATGCAGATACTTAAAGCATTTAACGTATTTAATAACAGCGGCCGGATCGTCAATCCGATGGTCGTTGACTCCCTTATTGATGATAACGGCAGAATCATGCCCATGGAAGTCATCGAGCCCATACAGGTCATTTCACCTGCAACGGCACAACAGATGAAGCAGATACTCATCAAAACGGTCAATGTAGGGACAGGAATCGGAACCAAAACTCCCGGATTGGAAATCGGAGGAAAGACAGGAACTGCCCATATTGCTAAACATGGCGGGTATGTCAACAGCTATCATACGTCATTCGTCGGATTTGCCAATGATAAAAAACATGCCTATACGATTGGAATTTTCGTCATTAATCCCAAGACGGTCTATTTTGCTTCGATCACTGCCGTCCCCGTCTTCAAAGCGATTGTGGATATGATGGTTGAGGAAAAATACCTCACACCTGACCCTCTAGCCGCTGCTGCAGCCGTCCAATCCACGGAAAGCTTACCGATTCACTGATTTATCACATCCATACATTATCGATCAAACGGGTTGTCCCCACCCGTGCAGCCACCAAAACGATGGTATTTCCCAGTATTACTTCCGGAATCCATTCAAATGCACGGTTCACAACGGCCACGTATTCAACCTCCAATGGCTTCAATACTTCCATCATCTGAGCTTCAATTTTTTGACTGTTGAAATTTTTTTGCATCACCATTGTCGTTGCCTCTTTAAGGGCTACAGAAAGTTTCAATGCCTCTTTTCGCTGCGTCTCACTCAAATAAACATTCCGGCTCGAGAGAGCGAGCCCGTCTTTTTCACGTACGGTTTCCATCGGAACGATCTCAACATTCATCAATAAATTATTCACCATTTGTGTAATCAATGCCAGCTGCTGTGCGTCTTTTTTCCCAAAATACGCACGTGAGGGAGCAACGGCATTAAAGAGCTTCATCACGACGGTAAGGACTCCGTCAAAATGTCCGGGACGGGATGCTCCCTCGAGAATATAGCCGCGAACGGCAGGAGCACACACACTCACCTCATCGTCTTCATACAGCGATTCAGGATAAAAAAGAACATCCACACCGCACAACTCGCAGATCTTAAAATCGGCCTCCTCTTTGCGGGGATATTTACTCAAATCTTCCCCTGCCAAAAATTGTGTCGGATTGACGTAAATCGATACGACGACACACTCATTATCCGTGCGTGCTTTCTCGATAAGCGTTCGGTGTCCGCTGTGGAGTGCCCCCATCGTCGGTACAAAACCAATTGTCCCCGATACGTGATCCAAAACGTCTCGTAATTCTTTCACCGTACGTGCGATTATCATTGCTTTAGCCTTTATGCAGGGGATCTATACTATAATTGCAATTATAATACAGACTTCTTATATAAAGAAGTCTTCTGGCTCGCAGCGGCTAAGGGATGAATTCCTTTGCCGTTTTAAAATAATAAACTAGAGGATATTCCTTTATGGATCACTACGAATATACCGAATTATTAAAAACATTGACAACTAAAATGCAAAACGTCACCGATGTCGTACGCCCTCAAGATATTAAAAGCCGCTTGAGCGAAATTACCGAACTGGAAAATTCGGATGGTTTTTGGAATGATGCAACCAATGCAGGCGTCGTCCAAAAAGAGAAAACGCAACTTGAACGCCGCCTTGCCAAGTATTCTAAAACCTATAATGTCTTAGGGGATGCGATGGATATCTATGAGATGGCAAAAGAAGAGGGGGATGAAGAGACGATTCAATCCCTTTTTGATGATGCGATCGAGCTTGAAAATCAAGTCAAGCAAATGGAAGTCGAAGTCTTGCTAAGCGGTGAGCACGATTCC
>DASUNE010000153.1:0-7692 GCA_036277315.1 Sulfuricurvum sp. | reverse complement strand
TTTTCTTCAAGGTTTTGACGCTCACGAAATTGTCCCAGCCCTTTTTGTTTGGTTTTTTTCCCTTTTTTAAAAAAGTATTCCGCCATACTGGCTCCATCACGATATCCAGAGGGGGGGATGATTTGTATCGGCGTTCCATCAAAGTCATTGAGCTCCAAAGTTGTCTCATAGCCTTTGATTTTGGTAATATTTGCCAAGATGATGTGCCCGATATGTTGAGCATACGCCGCTTGGACAAAAAGTTCCTCTTCCTCCACCAAAGCATTTAGATGGTTTTGATATTGTTCCAGTCGTTTGGAGATCAATGCACTTTTCTCTTTTTTGAGGCGGGCGAGACCCAATGCCGCGTAATCATCATACGTGGCGTGCAAAAAATCTTTGACGTTCTCAATGGGATAAAAAATCGGGGTAAAGGAAGGGGCCGGCGGATTGATCAATACCTCGCCCACCCGTACACTACGAGACGATGTTTCCTCATCAATATGCCGCAGTGCTTCTAACACCACCTCGTCTTTGTCGAGCAAAATAACATTGGTGTATTTGCCCGTAAACTCTAGCTGAAGAATGGTCGTTTCGCTTTTATAGGAGCCGCTTTGCGTCACAACCATGCGCAGTATCTTGTCACTATTGTGCATGACACACGATTGTACGGTGGAACGATTGAGTTTTTTTGCCAGCAGCACATCAAAAGGAGCTTGATACACTTTTGTCCGTTCGATTTTAGGAGAGATAAAAATCTGGGCATTGTCACGGCGCATATCAAACGTCCAAATGTTGTCTCGGTCAAACTCTATTGTGATTTGGGTATCGCCTTGCCGATAGGCTTTGGTGATTTGGGTAAAAGATTGCATAAAATCAATGATTTGTTTAAGCTGGGAGTGTTTCATGCGACGTGTATTTCCTTCTTTCAGAAGCTCTTTATCAAAAAAGAATTAAAATCATTTAGCAAATCTAAAGAAAGTGACTTTTCAATGAATCCATTTCAGACCATAAAATCAAAATTTATTTTCAATCTTATCGTTGCTGTGAGCGCGGTGCTTTTTAGTGTCATTGTAGCATATTTCATCGCGACCTCTTCCATCAAAGCGATTATGGTCGGTGATCTCACTACGGTTGCCGATGCCTTGGAAAAAAATGTCAACTACATTGCATACATCAAACCCGATGCCTACAAAGACGAAGCGTTTAAAAAAGACATTACAAGTATCAAAATAGGACAGAGCGGTTACGTGTATTTCATCAATGCCGATGGGGTGATGACCATTCACCCAAAACCTGAGGATGAGGGGAAAAACAAATCAGGACATGACTATATCGATCACATCCGTGCCGATAAAGCCGGAGGAATTTACGAATACATTTCTGCGACTACAGGGCAGGATAAAATCGCAGCATACCGCTATATCAAAGCATGGGATATGTGGGTCATTCCAGGTATCAATAAAGCCGATTATTTTGATGCGCTGCAGACGAGCTTCTTAAAATGGTTTACCTTTCTCGGAAGTATTTTGACTCTGTTGCTTGTCCTTATCAACTATATTTCCGGGAAAAGCATTATCGGTCCTATTGAGGAACTTGACCATGTCTCTTCCGATTTAGCGCATGGAAATGGAGATCTAACGAAGCGTCTTCCTATTCTCAATCCCAAGGATGAGATCGGTATCGCAAGTTCTTACCTCAATACCTTTATCAATAAAATCCAATTCACCATCAACGATACCAAACAAATCACCAACGCAGCAGTGGATTCCACCTCAAGCCTCAGCACGGCAGCCTCTAATCTGGCAATGCAGTCCGAAAAAACAAACACCATCGCTCAAAATACCAAGGCGACCGCATCTGAAATCCACCACTCAATCACCCAAAGTGTCTCCACCGCGCGTGATACCCTTGAAAACAACCGGGCCAGTGCTCAAGAGCTCGAAGAGGTGCGTGCCATTGCCCATGTAATCACTCATGAAGTGCACAATACCACACAGATGAACAACGATCTTGAGGAACGTTTCGCGCAACTCACGCAAGAAGCTGCGAGCGTCAATGGTGTACTGAGTATTATCTCCGATATCGCCGATCAGACCAATCTTCTTGCCCTCAATGCCGCTATCGAAGCTGCCCGTGCCGGTGAACACGGACGCGGTTTCGCCGTTGTTGCCGATGAAGTGCGCAAATTGGCGGAACGAACGCAAAAAAGCCTCACCGAGATCAACGCTATTATTTACGTCGTGATTCAATCCATCACCGATTCTTCGGATATGATGAGTTCTAATGCCAAAAATATCGAGCGCCTTGCGGAAAAAAGTTCCGAAATCGATATAAAAATCGATTCAACGTCTAAAGTTTTGCATAACAATATTAGTACCAGTCGCCGAAGTGTTGAAGATTCGGAAGTGATCGCGAGTAAGATCAATGAGATTATTGCAAAAGTTTCCGAAATGTCAAATCTCTCTCAAAAAAATCAAGACGACATCAAACAAATTTCCGGAATTGCCAGTGAACTTTTCTCGGCAGCGACCGATCTTAATGCCAAACTTGGACAGTTTAAAAGTTAAACAGCTATAATTTGCCACATTTTTTAAAGGCACATTATGCACGCACCTCGGGGATTCGGTAAGAATTATTTTTCTCTCGCTGCCATCCAAGCGTATGCGTCCGAAGTGCGCCTGATGCAAAACATCACCCGTATCGATTGGATTTGTCCCACTCACCCTATCCACACCTACTCTACTGTTTCACCGCCCGATAACGATTAATTTTTAAAACATACCATCACTACTCTAAAAATTATTACAATCGTTAAGGATATCTATGTTCAAACACACCCTATCACTCGTCGCATCGGCGACACTTGTTGCCTCATTAGGGGCCGATACACTTTCACTGGAACCGATTACAATCACGTCCAACGCAATCAACACCAATGAATTACAAGCTCCTTATGCAAGTGAAATATACACCTCAAAAGACATTCAATCCTCTCATTCCGTCAATATTTATGAGTTTTTTAATCAGCACACGTCACTCATTACCTCATCAGGCTATGGCAACCCTTTTGCTCAAAAACTCGACATTCATGGCTATGGAATAGGGGATGGTTATCAAAATATCGTTATCACGCTGAACGGTCGTCGCTTAAACAACATCGACATGACGTCTCAACTGTTGGGTTCTATTCCCGTAAACACCATTGAGAAAATCGAGATTTTAAAAGGGGCCGGCGCTGTGATGTACGGTGATGGCGCTAACGCTGCTGTTATCAATATTATCACAAAGCAAGGGAACCATAACGAACTTGGTTTTTATGCAGGAAACTACCACACTATGGGCGAATCACTCTATCTTTCGTCGGCCAAAGATCGTTATTCGTATGCGCTTCATTTAGACCATTTTGATAGCGATGGATCCCGAGTTATTGATAACGAAGGAAATCGCGACACTCAAAAAAGCACCAATGGCGGAATTGAACTCTCCTACAAACCAACCGACACGCTCGAAGTTCATGGAAATACCGGATTTACACAAAATGACTCCTTTTACGGTCGTCCTATGACCCTTTTAGAATATAACGAAAATCCGGCGCAAGAAGGTTCGGCAGGATTTGGAAGTACGCAACAAACGTTCAATTCAAATGTTTTGGGCGGTGGATTGATCTATACCCTTAACAATACCTACTCATTTGAAATCGACGGGTCACGCGAAGTAAAACAAAGCAACTATGTCACCTATAACAGTATCGCTAACTATCGTTATAACGAACTTAGAGCGCAAATAAATTACATTGCAGATAGCCTTAAAGCAACACTGGGAGCTTCTGTAACGTGGGGTAAGCGCGAAGGATATGGAAATACAACGACTAAAGACAACACAGCCCTTTATCTTTCTTCTGAGTATCATTTAAATAACCATACGTTTATGGCAGGAGCTCGGATTGAAGAAGTAGCATACGATTATCAATCAGCAACGGCTTCAACATCTCAAGACGATACGCTCTACGGTGCTGAACTGGGATATAATTTTAGCCTTACGCAAAATTCTTCACTTTTTACCAACTATTCTCATGCCTTTCAGTCCCCAGATATTGATCGTTTTTTTAATTGGGGAGGAACTTTTAATGGATTTATAGAGCCGATGAAAACCGATACCTATACCATCGGGTATAACCTCATCACACCAAAAAACAAATTCAAAGGATCTATTTTTTATGCGGATTTAAAAAATGAGATTTACTATTACTCAAACACATGGACAAATACCAATATCGATAAATCTCATAAGTATGGTCTTGATCTTTACGACCAATGGATTATCAACGATCAATTTAATCTAACGGCGAATTACAATTACGTCCAAGCCATCATAGACACCGAACACCAAAATGGAGAAGTGTATGACACAAACAAACTTCCCGGTGTTTCCAATCATAATATCAAAGCGACTTTTTCATATCTCCCCAATACAAACACAACGTTAGCACTTACACAACTTTATCGCTCAAAAGCCTATGCTCAAGAAGACTTTGCCAATAACTTTACCCAAAAACAAGATGCGTATCAATCCACTAACATTTCCATAACGTATGCAAAAGATAATTATGAAATGTTCGCTAAAATCAACAATCTCTTTGATCAATCGAACGGTATATGGATCAATAACGACGAGATCTATCCTGTCGATTTCACTACGACATTTATGGCCGGATTAAAATTTATCTTTTAGGATACTATGAAACTCCTCTTCCGCCCCTACATCCGTTATAAATTCCTCAATTCCCTCTTCACGGGGGCAGTCGGGGGATCGGTATTTACCGTTTATGGCGCACTTAGTCCCAGCACCTTTTCGGTAGGGGGGATTATTTTGGCCTTAGGACTTATGGGAATGGCGTATCTCTATCATCGTCTGATGACATTGAACCATTTTTTTCGTTTTTCACTTTTTGCGGAGATTATTATGCTCGTTATGCTGGGGTATTTTCTCCTCTTTTCCTCCCAAATACTCACCGCTTTGATCGTTTATGGAGCGTATCAGCTCTCATTTATGATGGGAGGGTATTTGGTGCGGGCCGAAACTCATTTTGCCCGTCATGCGCGCATCATGGGGTGGATCGATATTGCCAAACAGCAAGGCTACCTCGCAGGGCTCTTGCTGTCGTACGGATTTTATAAGGGCCTTGAGTTTTACGGGGTAACGGAGGCTATCACACAAGTATACTGGCTCCATCTGTTTTTGTTACCGCTTGAAATGGTTATCATTGTGTTATTGATACGGGCGTTTAAAAAATGACCTACAAAGAGTGGTTTGAGACTCACGCGTCCAAACATGCCCTTATCATGGAAAAGTTGTCCCATCTCAGCGACACAGAGGTGATTGCATATTTCCGATTTGAGAACATGGTGGTGCATGAACCGGATTTTTGTCTTCTCTACGCCCAAAAACAAAAATGTCACGAGGTGGAACATCTCAACTGTTATTGGTGTGCCTGCCCCTATTTTCGATTTAACGATGGTGGATTTTCAACGGAGAATGGGCAAACGCTGTACAGCAAATGTTCGATTGAGAGCAAAGAAGGGGCACAGTTTATCAGTGAAAAAAGTATTCATCAAGACTGCACCCATTGTCTTATCCCTCATGGCGAAAACATCCTAAAAAAAGAGTTTAATCGCAATTGGCGCATTACCATGGAAAAAGCACCCTGCAAATAGGGTAAAATAGGCAATACTATTTTTGAGGGTATCAATGCGCATCGTTTTACTGCTGTTCACCTTGCCATTTTTACTGCTGGCTAAACCGCTCCCTTTACTTTTTTCGGGAAATGACAAAATAGCCTCACGAGATCTTTACGATACACTAGGCCTTCGCCTCCCTTATGCGCTCGAAGTGTGGAGCGATAATCCCGTCATAGAACCGGCTATTGTCTCGCAAAGTGTCACAGCCCTCACGAGCTATTACCGTGCAAAAGGGTATTTCGAAACAAAAATCACCCCCACGATCACCGATACAACGATCACATTTGCCATCCAAGAAAATAGACCCATCGTCGTCAAAGGCATCCAAATCAACAGCCCTCTCGACGTCGATCATGCTGTCAAACTCTCTACACTGGCGTTGTTTGACCAAGATAAATTTTCCGATTCAAAAACTCAAATCAAAAAACGCTATCACGACCAAGGATACTGCAACGCCACTTTTAACTCAAAGGCATGGGTCGATCTCGAAGCGCATGAGGCACACTTGCTATTCGAAGTAACCCCAAACGACCAATGCACCTTCGGGCCCATCATCGTCGACTCCACCCCCAATATCAATGGCAATCTCACCGCCTCAATGCTACGGTTCGAAGAGGGAGACCCGTACAGTCTCGAGGCCATACAAAACAGTTATGAAGCCCTCTATGCCCAAGAGGCCATTGCTCGGGTCTCCATCAACGATACCGACCGTAACGGAAGCATCGTCCCCATTACTTTGGATATTGAAGAGGTCGAAAAACCCATTCGATTCAGCGCAGGTTTAGGGATAAGCAGCGACCAAGGATTCGGCGGACAGATGGGAATCAAGCACCGTAATTTTTTCGGGGATCTTAAAACACTCTCTTTGGAAGGGAAATTTACTCAGATCAAACAAGAAGCGGCGGCAATCCTTTCTATCCCCTTGTATAACCGTTTTTTCGGGTATGGCGAGGTGGGATATTCGGATGAGATATTCGGTGGGTATCGATCGCAGAGTGTTTTTGAGAAACTAACACTCAAACACCAAGACACTCCTACGTCGATTTTGATAGCACTCTTATTCGATCAAGCCAAAACCTACGAGAGTACAAACACAGAGGCGTTCCCAAATTCCAATCTCTTTATTCCTTCTCCTATAGTAGAGATCAACATCGAAACACGCGATAAACTCTTAGAACCGACAAAGGGGAACTGGCTCAATGCCAAGGTACAAGGCTCGATTTACTCCGGTATTTCCGATGCTACGTATTTTAAAACCCTTCTCTCTGGTGCACATATCCAAAGCTTTGGCGAACATATTATTGCCGCTCGAGCACGATGGGGAACACTGCGTACGTATGAGGGAGAAACGCCCAGCGCATACCGTTTTTATGCAGGGGGGATGAACTCCAACCGCGCCTACGGCTACCGGGAGCTAGGGCCTAAAGACCTAAATGGTGATCCATTAGGGTTTAATTCCCTTATTGAGGGAACGGTAGAGTATCGCTTTCCCGTCTATGAATCCTTTAGAGGGGTCCTCTTCACCGATCTCACCTACGGTTCGGACAACTACATACCCGATTACACGATCCCCTATTGGGGGGTGGGTGCAGGTATACGCTACGTCACTCCCATTGGGCCCATCGCCGTTGATGCCGGCATTGACCCCAACGATTTTGGGCAATACGCCTTTCATTTTCGGATAGGGGAACTGTTTTGAAACGTCTGATTAAAGCAGCACGACACCTTTTTGTTGCATTTCACACACTCCTCATATTCACTATATTGCTCGCATCTGCTCTGTTTTACATCGCCTTTCGCCCCGATGGTCTCTCTTTGGTCAACACCTTTGTTCTTGAACCCCTTGGAATGGAGATAAACCGTTCGCAAGGCTCATTGTCCGAAGGGTTTTCTCTCCACGGTCTTCATTCTCAAACCATCGACATCAAAACGCTATCTCTTGATTACAATCTCACGGCCATTTTAAAAGGGA
>DASUNE010000152.1:0-9241 GCA_036277315.1 Sulfuricurvum sp. | reverse complement strand
TTCATGCAGCGTCCCTGTGAGAATAGTAATAGAGCGAGATCTCTGCTGTAGCTCTTTCATCAAAATTGGATTGTGATTCATATAGAGGGTGAAAGCGGCTTCGGGGAGAACAATGAGATCGTATTTTTGCTCTATGGCCTCATCGATGAGGGAGAGATTGTTGCTGATGGTATCCTCAAGTATAAATGCTTGCCATTTTAAATCTTGTGAAATATCTGTGGAGATGAGTTTGATTTTTAGAGGGGGCATCGGAAGCTTCGGGTACGTGAGTTGCATGGTCATGGGCAGTAATAGTAAAGGAAGTATTTTTTTGCCCTGGGTAAACCATGACATAGAGGCAATAATGGCTAAAACAAGAGCAAATTGCCATTTCTCCAATCCGATATAACTCTCTACAAAAATAAGTTCGGGTTGCATCCAGTTGAAGTCAACAGGGTAAATATACGTTAAGGCAAAAAGTAGGAGTGCGCGTAACCACGGATTTGAGGTCAAGCCTAACACACCGAAATAGAGGGCATAAACAACACCAAATCCAAGAGCAATGAGCCATTGTGCCCATGCGAGATCATAATACTGAAAGCTGTATCCGATCCAATAAAACCACAATAATCCGATCCAAAATCCTGTGATGGGGAGGATAATGCGCGGAGCATGAACGAGTCCATACAGCGAACCCAACGCCAACAAAGTGTTAAGGAGATGGTGGGTCAGACCAAAGTGTTCAAAATAGATAAAAGCACTAAATCCAAGGGCAATTAAAAGAGGAAGGATCAGAAGGTTGTAGGGGTGAGTGAGCCGTAATTTCATGAGCGAATTATAGCGATGTTAATCACTTTATGAGTATAATGCAAAAACTTTTATCTACTTCACAAGGATTTTTATGGAAATGGTGACACAACTTCTCCCTTTTGTTTTTTTGATCGCAATTATGTATTTTGTGATTATTCGTCCGCAACAGCAACAAGCTAAAAAGCATGCCGAAATGCTCAGTGCCCTGACGAAAGGGGATAAGGTCGTTACGAACGGCGGCTTGATCGTCGAGATTAAAAAAATCGAAGAGACCTTTTATATCGTAAAATTCAACAATGACGTAGAGGGGCGCTTGGTTAAAGATGCCGTTGCGCGAAAGTTCGAGGATGAAGCTTAATTTTCGTCTTGTTTTGCTGATTGCCGCAACTGTATTTGGCATCATTTTTTCATTGCCGTCGTTGACTCAAAGTGAACGAGGGGCGAAGGTAACCTTGGGTCTTGATCTGCAAGGGGGATTGCACATGCTTCTGGGGGTGAAAACCGAAGAAGCCGTTACCTCTCAGCTCAAATCCATCGCATCGGGAATTAACCACTTTACTGAAAATAAAGACATCCTTATCGACGGTTTAAGCGCCAACGAAAGCACCGTTACGTTCGGATTGCTGGATGAAGATGATGCCGTGGTATTGGATGAGTATCTCAAAAAAGTCGAAGGGACGGTTGTCAAAGCATCTGATGGATCGTACAGCATTGCGATGACCCCTGTTGCCGTCGAGAAACTCAAAGTTCAGGCCGTGGATCAGGCGATCGAAACGATTCGTAATCGATTGGATCAGTTTGGGCTCGCAGAACCGACGGTAGCAAAGCAGGGGGTGGATAAAATCCTCGTAGAACTTCCCGGTATTAAAACTCAAGAAGAGGAGCAGCGGGCAAGGGAACTTATTTCACGCGCGGCTAAGCTTGAATTGATGGCGATCGATGAAGATCGTGCTATGCGGGTGAATGAGCTAAGTGAAGCAGAAGCGATCGGGTATGGAGATAAGATTCTCCCAGACGCATTGCAGACGCAGATGAAACACTTGGTCCGCGAAATCCCTATTTTGGATGGGACAATGCTCACCGATGCGCAAGTGGGATACGATCAGAACAATAATCCAACGATTAATTTTACCCTTAATTCAGAGGGTGCACAGATCTTTGGAGACTTTACAGCTAAAAGTGTAGGAAAACGTCTTGCGATCGTCCTTGACGGCAAAGTCTATTCAGCCCCGGTCATCAACGAGCGTATCGGTGGAGGAAGCGGTCAGATCAGTGGAAACTATACGACGGCGGAGGCGAATGATCTTGCGATAGCGCTTCGTTCGGGAGCGTTGTTGGCACCGATTTATATGATGGAAAAACGCTCTGTCGGACCTAGCCTGGGTGCAGACAGTATCCGAGCATCCCTTTTGGCACTGGTGAGCGGTTTTGGCCTTGTCATTTTGTTTATGATGTTCTATTATGGACTTGCAGGGGTGATTGCCAATCTTGCCGTCGTCATTAATCTCTTTATTATCTTGGGGATGATGTCCCTTTTGGGGGCAACATTGACGTTGCCGGGAATGGCGGGTATCGTATTGCATATCGGCCTTGCGGTGGATGCCAATATCATTATTAATGAGCGGATACGCGAAGGATTCCGTGCGGGTGTTCCGACACGCCGGGCGATATCCGAAGGATATTCTAAAGCCATGCGTGCCATTTTGGATTCCAACATCACGCAATTATTGGCGTGTACGATCTTGTATGTCTATGGAACGGGGGCGATCAAAGGATTTGCGGTCACGTTGAGTATGGGGCTTTTGGCCTCTATGCTAACCGCAATTGTCGGATCGTACGGTATTTATCTCCTCTTTATGGATCGTATCGAAAAAAGTAAAAACTACACATTGTGGTTTGGTATGACAAGAAAGGCAGCATAAGTATGGAACTTTTTAAAGAAGACAAAGTCTATAACTTTCTGGGGAAAGGGAAAATATTTTTTGTTGCCTCATTTGTCCTTTTTTTCGCGGCAATCGCTATTATATCGGTAAAAGGATTTTCGTTTGGAATCGATTTTACCGGCGGGACGGTTGTTCAGGTTAAATATACCAATACGGCACCCATCGATAAAATTCGTGAAAGCCTCAAAAAAAGTGAATTGTTTGAGCATGCAACGGTAACCGAATTTGGTTCACCGCAAGAGGTTGTTATTAAAACTCCCGCATCAACGGTAGGGCTCAATAACGATATTGGTGATACGACGAAAGAGATTTTAAAAGGGACGGGTGATTTTGAGATTCGCCGTGTCGACATGGTAGGACCCAAAGTCGGTGATGAGCTTCGTGTCAAAGGATTGACGGCATTTCTATTGACCCTTTTGGCGATCATGGCCACGGTAACCTTTCGCTATGAGTGGCGTTTTGCTCTTGCCGCGGTTATTGCGATTGTCCATGACATCGTTATTACTTTTGGATTTGTATCGTATTTTGAAGTTGATTTTAACATTGAAAGCGTTGCGGCATTGTTGATGATTTTGGGTTATTCGATTCACGATACCATCATTGTTTACGACCGAGTACGTGAGCATATTGAAGAGTCTAAAGAGACGGATTTTGTCCAAATCATTAACGAAGCCGTTTCCCGAACACAATCACGAACAACATTGACCTCGCTAACGGTCTTTTTCGTGGTCTTGACCCTCTTTATCTTTGGCGGCGATATTATGATGGGCTTTAGCTTCCCGATGTTGATCGGTGTTATTGTCGGAACGTACAGCTCGATTTTTGTAGCCTCTCAGTTGGTGGTATGGACCGGATTCAGTGTATCGGAATACCGTCAACGATTGGCGGAAAAAGTAAAAAATAAAGCGGAAAAAGAGAAAATGCGTGCTCAATTCGAGCAAGGCATCGTGTAAAAGTATTAGGAGTCTTATTTGAATTATTCCCCGTCTGTCATTGAAGCTAAATGGCAAAAATTTTGGAGCGAAAACAAAAGTTTTGAGCCCAGTGAAGATTTTTCGAAAACAAAAAAATACATCTTAAGCATGTTTCCCTTCCCAAGTGGAAGACTTCACATGGGGCACGTGAGAAATTATACTCTCAGTGATACCTTCGCCCGTTATTATCGTCAGCAGGGATTTAATGTCCTTCATCCAATCGGTTTTGACAGTTTTGGTATGCCCGCGGAAAATGCGGCGATCAAAAACGGTTCGCATCCAAAAGGATGGACGTACGATAATATTGATTACATGAAAAAAGAGTTTGCTTCTTTGGGCTTTTCATTCTCCAAAGAGAGAGAACTGGCAACGAGTGATGAACTGTATACGAAGTTCGAGCAGGGCTTTATCATCGACATGTATGAAAAAGGGCTTTTGTATCGTAAAAAAGGGATGCTCAACTGGTGTCCTCATGATTTGACGGTATTGGCGAATGAGCAAGTCGTTGATGGATGTTGCTGGAGATGCGATACCCCTATTGTCAAAAAAGATATGAATCAGTACTATTTTAAGATTACGCAGTATGGCGATGAATTGTTGGAAGATTTGAAAAAACTGGAAGGTGGCTGGCCCAAACAAGTCCTTACGATGCAGGAAAACTGGATTGGAAAATCCAACGGTTTAGCGTTTGATCTGTTTTTTGATGAAGCAAGCAAGGCAAAGCTAGATGGCACCTTTGATGGGTTTGATGTCTTTACTACCCGCCCTGATACGATTTACGGCGTTTCGTATACGGCATTAGCTCCTGAACATCCGATCGTTACGTACATGATGGATAAGCAGTTGCTCAGTAATGAAATCATTTCTCAAATCAATGAGATGAAAAACAGCTCTTCCATCGATCGTCAAAAAGAGAAAAGCGGAGTTCCTCTAGGAATCAGTGTCCTTCATCCATTAACCAACGAAAAAATTCCGGTATGGATCGCTAATTTTGTCCTCATGGATTACGGCAGCGGTGCGGTGATGGCTGTTCCTGCCCACGATGATCGGGATTTTGATTTTGCCCGGAAGTATGATTTGCCGATTCATGCCGTTATTAAACCATTGGACGGTGAGCTTGACCCTAGTTGTGCGTATACGGAAGTCGGAGTACTGTTTAATTCTCCACTTTTTGATGGTATGAACTCAAAAGAGGCACAATCAAAAGTGATTGAACATTTTGAGAGTCATAATTTCGGTAAAAAGACGACCAATTACAAACTCAAAGATTGGGGTGTATCACGCCAACGATATTGGGGCGCTCCGATACCGTTTGTCCATTGTGAGAGTTGCGGTTTGGTGATGGAGAAAAAAGAGAATCTCCCGATAGCCCTTCCTCATGATATTGAGATAACGGGTGAGGGAAATCCGCTGGAGAAACATCCGACGTGGAAACACTGTAAATGTCCAAAATGCGGTAAAGATGCGACTCGTGAAACCGATACAATGGATACGTTTGTCGAGTCGAGTTGGTATTTTTTGCGTTTTTGCGCTTCCCCTGCAAACTGGGAGAGCGAAGCGTTCTCAAGGGAACAAATCAACTATTGGATGGGTGTTGATCACTACATCGGCGGAATCGAGCACGCTATTTTGCATTTGCTGTATGCACGATTTTTTACGAAAGTATTCAGAGATTTGGGATATATTGAATTTGACGAACCGTTTGAAAAACTGTTGACGCAAGGGATGGTTCTCAAAGACGGGGCAAAAATGTCCAAATCCAAAGGTAATACGGTTGACCCCGATGCGATAATTGAAAAATACGGTGCGGATACCGCGCGTTTGTTTATCCTCTTTGCGGCACCCCCTACCCAAGAGCTGGAGTGGAATGACAGCGCCGTTGAAGGGGCCTTTCGTTTTCTAAAACGGTTTGCCGACAGAACACAGTATGTCAATAAAATCTCTAAACTTCCCGTTATCAATCACGCCTCACTTACAAAAGCGGAGAAGCATGCCCGTAAAAAAGTGTATGAGGCACTCAAGCGCGCGCAGGAAGTGTATGTTGAGCGTTATACGTTTAACACCATGATCGCGGGTGTGATGGAAGCGATGAATGCGTTAAATGAGCAAACCAATCGGGAGATATGGAGTGAGGGGTATTGGATTTTGACTTCAATCCTTGAGCCTATTGCTCCGCACTTGTGCTGGGAAATCTCGGATCTCTTTTTTGGGCGTAAAAACCTTGCTCCTCAGACGATATGCGAAGAGGTTTTTGAAATGGATTCTTTAACATTGGGTGTGTCGGTGAATGGGAAAAATCGTGCTACAATCGAAGTCGATATTGCTCTTTGCGAGAGTGAAATCATTGACGCAGCCATTGCATCGGTTGAAAAATGGTTAGAGGGAAAAGAGATCGTAAAATCGATTGTTATCCCTGGAAAGCTCGTCAATTTGGTAATCAAAGGATAAATATGAAGCTTTTACTCTCACTAATGGTGGCTTTTTTGATGGCCGGATGCGGTTATTCCCCTGCCAGTCATTATGCCAAAAATGTGGTGGGTGAGAGTGTGAGTACGGAAGTCGTTATTTCGATGGAAGATCCTCAGAATACGGTGATCATCAAGGATGCGGTGGATACGGCGATTATTACGAAGTTTCGTACCGCTTTAGTGAGTAAAAATGCTTCACAGACGCATTTAAAATTTGTAATTTCCTCGGTAGGGTTTACTCCGCTGCGCTATGATACCAATGGATATGTAATGACGTATCGAACAACGGTTTCGATGGGGATACAACGAACCTCTACTACTAAGAAAAGATCTTATTCGGTTGCGGGGATGTACGATTTTAGTATTGAACCCAATGCGATTATCTCGGATCAGGCCCGTTTTGAAGCGATTCGACAAAGCTCACAAAAAGCAATCGATTCATTTATCGCTCAAGTTGCAGCAGAGGGGATAAGACCAAGTATGGACCAAAATCTCACCGGAGGCCAGCCATGACCATCAATCAAATTGTCCGTAATACGGTAGATCGGTTAAAGCTTGAGGGGAAGACGTGGACTCCGGATGCGTATTCTGAAACATTTTGTTCTGAAGCAAAAAAAGCAGGAGTGAAAATAGAAGACTGCGCCGGGATTGACCGTTTTACCCCTTTATTGGATAAAAAAACGCTGGATGAAGTGAAGCTGTACCGGGTAAGAACAACAGCAGAATTAATACGATTTTTGATTTCTAAAATGGCGCGTATGAATCCGACGGAAGCGTCGGTTTTAGTGGAACTTCTGAGCTCCCTTACTCAGATGATGGCCAAAAGCATTGATATACTGCACAATCCTGAAGCATCGGCTTTGGCTAAAAAAACCATCACTATTTTAGAAACCCAAGGGGGAAAGACTCAGATTGAATTGCTTAAGCAAACATGGGAAAATTTTGTACTCACGTATGATGATTCATTTTTCATGAATCTCTCCCAGTTTGGAGAAGTGGATAAGTCCAATTTGAAAAAAACCATAGAAGGGCTCTCCTCTCATTTGGCAAAATCAGGGACCCAAAATCATGCAAGAATTGCTTCATTGCTGATGTTAGGGCTCTCTCCTTCTATTGCTCCAAAAATGAGTGATGAGCTCTCTACTCTTGCCGCAAGAGTGCATAAAAATCCTGATTGTATTACGGAAGATTCATTTGAAAATGAGATTATGACAGCAATAGCGATGCGCATCGCATTGGATAAAAAAAGTGTCAATGAGATGATTCGCTCGCTCGACGCACTGCTTGGCAAACTCTCTGCACAGTTAATTGATCTGATTGAACGCAGTGATACTTCAAGTATAGAGATCAAGGGGATTAAAAAAGATCTTGAAAATTTGAGTACAGATCACGCGGGAGATTTTAAGACAGCGCATAAACGGCTCTATACGATTGCAAGCTCTCTGGAAGAAAAAGTAGAAGTATTGAGCAAAGATTTAAAGTTCCACAACGACAAAGTGGTTCAGATGGGGACAAAAATCACAGAGCTTGAGGAACAGTTGGCCGAAGCGACAAACGCAGCGAGAGAAGATGCTTTGACCAAGTTGTACAATAGGCGGGCAATTGATGAGTTTTTAGCCCTTAAAGAAGCTGATTATGAACGTTATGGTCACGGATATTGCATTGCCATGTTTGATCTAGATCATTTCAAAGCGGTCAATGATACATATGGGCACGAAGCAGGCGATGTTGTATTGCGCGCATTTGCTCATATTCTCAAAGACGAGGGACGCACCAATGATATTGCAGGGCGATTCGGCGGAGAGGAGTTTATCGTTATTTTAGGTGAGACGAATATGGAAGGGGCAAAAGCTTTTGCGAACAAAGTACGGGAGCATGTCCAATCGGCCCATTTTATGTATCAAGATAAACGGATCGAATTAACGGTGAGTATTGGTATAGCCAATCGCAGTGATTGTATATCTCTTAAAGGAACCATTGTCAGTGCTGATGAACAGCTCTACAAAGCAAAAAAGCAAGGGCGTAATCGCGTCGAACCGGCATGACATTAGAGCTTTTTCTTTCCTCTAAACCTCTTTTTTATGATGTGATCGATGTTGAGCGCTTTCCTGGCGCGTATGCTCAGGTTCAATCAACGTTTCATCTTCCTAAAATCATTCATCTGGTGGGGACCAACGGAAAAGGGAGCACGGGGCGTTTTTTGGCTACGGCATTGAGTCGGGCAGGTAAAAAGACAGGGCACTATACCTCTCCGCACATCATCCATTTCAACGAACGGATATGGATGGACGGGTGCAATGTTACGGATGATCTCCTCGAAGAATCTCATCAAAAATTACTCAAAATTCTCGAAGGCACTGTTGCCGAAACCCTCAGTTATTTTGAATACACAACGCTTCTGGCTATGGTGGTTTTTGAACCATGCGATTATGTCGTTTTGGAAGCGGGTCTTGGCGGTGAGTTTGATGCGACGAATGTATTTGATAAAGTTTTGAGCATTTTCACCCCCATCGATTTTGACCACAGCGCTTTTTTGGGGAACACGATCGAGTCGATAGCCTCGACGAAATTACGCAGTATGAGTACGGTCGCATTGATAGGAAAGCAGCCGCACATTCAGACCAAGATTATCGCACGTGAGATCGCAACCGATAAAAATTGTACCTTGTTGTGCATTGATGGGATGGCAAGTGAGCCAATCAAAGAAAAAGCATTGCACCTTGCCATAAAAAATGGACTGAGTGATTATTTACGCGATAATTTGGAACTGGCCATGGCGGCCTTTGAGATTTTGGGCTACACAGCAGAATCTGAGTTGTTCGATCAAGAGGCACTTTTTGGACGTCTTACCCAAATCGGGGACAATATTACCCTTGATGTGGGGCACAATGCCCTAGCCGCGAGTGCAATTGCGGAGGCGTTTGCCGGGAAAAAAATAACCCTCATCTATAACACCTATGCGGATAAAGAGTATCGGGAAATTCTCACCATTTTAGCCCCTATTATTGAAACGGTTGAAATTATCGAGGTCGATGAAGCACGCATAGTACAGCGAGAGTTATTGGAA
>DASUNE010000151.1:0-6260 GCA_036277315.1 Sulfuricurvum sp. | reverse complement strand
ATTCCGAACAATACATTTCCTGCCATATCGGGCCCAAAAAATGCCCCGGTAAAAAGGACATACACCGGAAGGCGTGCCCCGCAGCTCATAAATCCGATGACAAACAACGTTAAAAGGCGATCACGGTCGTTTTTCAGGATCCGTGCTGACATATAGGCAGGAATCGAACATCCAAATCCGCTCACAAGGGGGATAAACGATTGTCCGTGCAGCCCAAATTTATGAAAAAAGCCGTCCAATAAAAAAGCCACCCTCGACATATACCCCGTCGATTCCAGCAGTGCGATCCCGACAAACAAGATAACAATATTGGGGACAAAGAGGACAACCGCTCCGACCCCGGCAATCATCCCATCGACGATGAGAGAACGTATTTCCTCATTTCCTATGGTAGAACCGACCGCCTCTCCAAACCATCCGAAAAAGGCATCGATCCAATCCATGGGAATGGAACCGATCTCAAAAGTAAGTTGAAATAGCCCCCACATGAAAAACAAGAAAATAGGTATTCCAAAAACAGGATGAATCAATACGCTGTCGATTTTCTCAGTCGTTGTTTTCTTCTGCGGTGCTTTGGGTTTGACTTTCACCGCTTCCGCAATGACGCCCCGATTGAAAGAGAAATACTCTTCCGCTAACGCCTCTTTCATATCGTCGGTATCATGATGGAGAAGAATATGGCGATCGGCCTCAATCAGCATCGGCTGTAACTCTGTCCAAATCGGATCATCATGCAAAGTCCGATACGTCTTTTTCTCTTTTTGTAAAAGATTGATCGCGATATTTCGATTGGAGATAGCGACTTTAAACTTATGGCGATTGAGATAATCGGTGATCAGAGAAATCTCCTCCTCAACCGCTTCACTAAAGATCAGTTTTTGCTCTTGGTAGGGTGACTTATACACATCAATAACGGCTTTCATAAGCGCATCTAGCCCCGTTTTTGCCGCGGCAGAAACACGAATACACGGAATTCCCAACAGCTGTGACAGATAAGCAGCATTGATTTCAATCCCCTCTTTGTCCGCCTCATCCGACATATTGAGCGCAATGACCATTTTTTTACTCATGGTCATCAGTTCGGCGGTTAGCTGAAGATTTTTTTCCATATTGGTCGAATCAAGAACATTGATAATCAAATCGTATTGCTCATTGCATAAAAAATCGTGCGTTACCCGCTCCTCGATCGAATAATCGGTAAACGCATACGTTCCCGGTAAATCAACCACCCTAAAATCATATAAGTCATATTCAAAGTGCACTTCGGTTTTTTCAACCGTCACTCCGGTAAAATTGCCCACATGAAGACGCGCGTTGCTGATCGAGTTGATGAGCATACTTTTCCCGACATTAGGCTGTCCTACGAGAGCAACTTTGATTTTATACTCGGACATTGGTTACCTCGATCAATTCGGCTTCTTCTTTCCGTAAAGCAATACTTACATTGCCGATTTTTACCTCAAAGGTACTTTTAGTCATTCCGCATTCAAGCATTTTCACTTCAGAGCCTTTCATCAGACCAAAAGAGATAAGACGCTGTTTAAGCGCTCCGGTAGCATTGATTTTTACGACGGTGGCAATTCCGCCTTTGCTGCATGCACTGAGTAATGTCATCGTATCCATAATCATACTTCCTCGCAAATAAGCAAAAGTTGCCTTTTACAAAATGATATCTATTATCGACTTAGCTAATTCTTAAGTTTTTGATAACTTTTATCATTATACTCTGCTAAATCTCTTCCTGACTTCGTTATAATACTACATTACTATAATCCTCGATGAAAGAATTATCATGAATTTTTTATGGCGCTCAACCAGTCACTTCAATCTTGCCAATTTAGTGACGATGGCAAATGTCACCTGCGGGCTTTTTGCCGCTTATCTTATTACACAAGAGCAGTTTATCCTCGCCTCTGCCTTCGCTTGGGCAGGAGGAGCATTTGACATTATGGATGGTAAAATCGCCCGAAAATTTGCTCTTTCCAATGAATTTGGAGTACAACTCGATTCGTTTGCTGATTTTCTAAGCTTTGTTCTCGTCCCTGTATTTTTTATCTTCCAAGCCGTTTATACTGATCTCTCAGGGCTGCCGCTTATCATCACATCCATAGCCTCCATCTATTACGTCATCAGCGGACTTCGCAGACTCATCCAGTTTAATATCAACGCCGATGCAGGAGAAGTTGCCAAATATTTTACCGGTGTCCCTACCCCGCTTGGGGCGATTTTACTCTGGCTCGTTTGGCTAAGTTCCGGATTTATAGGATGGATTGGAGTCTTAGCGTTGATGATACTGATCGGGGCATTGCTTAACTCAAAAGTAAAGATTCCACACCTCTAAAAGATGATCAGAGCCATTTTACGATTTCTCGTTTTCACCCTCTTTCGATTACGGATAGTGGGTCAATACAGTGCGCAAAGCGGCCACACCATTATCATAGCCAATCATCAGTCTTTTTTAGATGGTCTGATATTGGGACTTGTTCTGCCGGTATCGCCGGTATTTGTGGTCAATACCGAGGCAGCAAAACCTCTCATGGCTCGATTTTTTCTCTCCCTCAGCGACTATATCGTGATTGATCCTTCAAATCCAATGGCCATTAAAACCATCATTCGTTTGGTGGAAAGCGGTCGCCCTGTCGTCATCTTTCCTGAAGGCCGTATTACCACTACGGGCAGTTTGATGAAGATCTATGAGGGCTCTGCCTTCGTAGCGGTAAAAGCTCACGCGGTCGTCCTTCCTGTGATTATTGAAGGGGCTCATTTTAGTACCTTATCTCGAATGCATCAAGATCACCCGCAACGTTGGTTTCCCCAAATCACCGTTACCTATTGTTCCCCTGCCCGTATTCGTGTGGATGAAATACTCCCCTCACATAACAGACGCAGTATGGCAGGGGAAGCGATGAGAGCGCTGATGCAAAAATGTCTCTACGAGTCACGTCGTCCCAATGATTTGTTTGGCGCATTTTTGGATGCTGTCTCCATTTACGGTGCTTCCCGACAGATTGTTGAAGACACCAAACAAATCGAATATACCTACAAAGAGCTGCTCAAAATGTCGTTGGCATTGGGACGACTGATCTCACGTCATACAGTACAAGGAGAAGCCATAGGCGTTTTGATGCCGACGGCGGTTCCTACGCTTGCGATGATTTTGGGAATGAGCGCATTTGGACGCATACCTGCGATGCTCAACTTTACCGCAGGAGCCGATGCGCTTCAAAACGGATGCGATGGGGCATTGGTCAAAACGATTCTCACCTCCAGAACCTTTGTCGAGTCAGGAAAACTCGAATCCAAACTCCATACCCTTAAAAACGTGACCATTCTCTATCTCGAAGATCTCAAAGATGAGATGACCTTGGGGGATAAACTCTGGCTGATGGGATATGCACTGCGTTTTCCAAGACGTGTGCATGTGCCGCAAGATCCAAAAGATCCAAGCGTGATTTTGTTCACGTCGGGTTCCGAGGGAATTCCAAAAGGGGTCGTCCTTTCCCATGACGCCCTCTTGGCCAATATTGCTCAAATACGCTCCATCGTTGATTTTTCAACCGAGGATAAGGTCCTCAATGCGATGCCGATTTTTCACTCCTTTGGACTAACGGCGGGGACACTTTTACCGATACTTGGGGGAGTTCGTCTCTTTTTGTACCCTTCCCCGTTGCATTACCGGGTGATTCCTGAGATTGCGTACGATAAATCCTGCACCGTCCTTTTCGGGACAAGTACGTTTTTGGCCAACTACGCCAAACACGCCCATCCCTATGATTTTTACCGTCTTCGCTATGTTGTAGCGGGGGCAGAAAAGCTTTCTGACGCGGTACGTACACTTTGGATTGAGAAGTTTGGAATACGTATTTTCGAAGGATACGGAGCAACAGAGACAGCCCCCGTTATTGCGGTAAATACCCCAATGGCCTACAAGAGTGGCACCGTAGGACAAGTATTGCCGGGCATTCAAACAAAACTCATCCCCGTTTCGGGAATCGAAAATGGGGGGATCTTGCACGTGAAGGGAGCCAATGTCATGAGCGGATATCTGCGCTCCCACAATCCCGGGATCCTTGAAGCTCCCTCGTCTCAAGCCGGTGAGGGATGGTACGATACGGGTGATATTGTCGTGATTGATGAAGAAGGATTTTTACGGATAACCGGACGCGTCAAGCGGTTTGCAAAAATTGCAGGAGAGATGATCTCGTTGGAGTCTGTCGAAAATCTGGCGCTTCTAGCCTCTCCGAATCACGAACACGCAGCTTCCAACCGTCCGGATGAGCAACGAGGAGAGAGCATCATCTTGTTTACAACCAATAAAGAACTTTTACGCGATGCCCTACAGTACATGGCAAGAACACACGGATATTCGGAGCTTACCGTTGCGCGTAAAATCGTTTATCTGGAAGCTATCCCTCTCTTGGGAACGGGAAAAACCGATTATGTGACGTTGAAGACTATGGCAAGCGAGATTTCATGAGTTCGCCGTTGTACTTGCTAAAAACACAGCGCTTCGCCCCGCTCTTTGCCACACAGTTTTTGGGAGCCTTCAACGACAATCTGTTTAAAAATACCCTTGCCGTCATTCTGACCTTTCAAGCTGCGAAATGGACCTCATTGTCTCCCTCATTGCTAGCTCCTCTCATTGGGGCCCTTTTCATTCTCCCTTTTTTCCTCTTTTCAGGAATGGCAGGGGAATTGGCAGATAAATACGACAAAGCACGCCTCACACGAATCGTCAAACTTTTGGAGCTTTTTTTAATGGTGCTTGCCACCATTGGATTTGCGCTGCACTCTCTTGAGCTCTTGTTCTCTGTCATCTTTGGGCTTGGATTGCACTCGACCTTGTTTGGTCCCATCAAATATTCCATCCTGCCTCAGCACATGCACGACAATGAACTCGTCAGCGCCAATGCTTTGGTTGAATCGGGAACGTTTGCCGCGATTTTACTGGGGACACTCAGCGGTGGGATTCTCTCAACGTATGCCAATGGAGGGATACTCGCAGGAGTTGCCGGAATGATCCTCGCATTGGTGGGTTATGCAGCAAGCCGTCACATTCCAAACGCCCCCTCATTGTCACCCGAGATACCTCTCTCTCTTAACCCCATCACCCCAACGCTTCATTCCATCACACTGGCACGACAGACCCCCGTCGTATTTCTCTCGATACTCGCAATATCGTGGTTTTGGCTGTATGGGGCACTGTTACTCACCCAACTGCCTGCTTTTGTCAAAATAACACTCGAAAGCAATGAGACAACGGTTACCCTTTTACTCGCTCTTTTTACTATGGGCATAGCAATCGGATCAATGCTGTGCGACCACCTCAGCCATCATACCATCCGCCCTTCTTTGATCGCAGTGGGTACTGTGGGTATGGCTCTCTTCGGTATTGATTTTGGACTCACGGCGCAACATTTTCAAACCGCAGATTCACTCTATTCCAATCTCTCATTTTGGCATATTCTCATTGATTTAACGTTGATCGGAGTATTTGGAGGTCTTTACAGTGTCCCTTTGTATGCATTGATGCAAAGCCGCAGCGATCCAGAGTTTCGTTCTCGCATCATCGCGGCAAACAATATTCTCAATGCACTGTTTATGGTAACCGGAGCAGTCATCACCATAGCCCTTCTCAATCAAGGATGGAATATTCCTGATATTTTCCTCACGATAGCTTTTGCTACGGCACTGGTTGCAGGGGTCATCTCATTTAAACTGCGAAACGTTTGAAATCATCAATCCTCAAGTATCCCCTCATCCTCTAGCTCTGTCAATGAGGACGGAAGTATCTTTTTCGGTTTCAATCCCAGCTTTCGCATCGACTCCACCCGACGAATCAGATTGCCTTTGCCCGTAGAGAGTTTGTTCATCGCCCCCTCGTAGCTTTTTTGCGTACGTCCTATCTGCTCACCGATTTTTTCCATATCTTCCACAAATGATACCAGTTTTTCGTACAACGCTTCGGCCGATTCGGCGATTGCTTTGGCATTGCGTTCTTGATACTCACTGCGCCATATATGCTCGATGGTTCGCAGTGTCACGAGCAAGGTTGAGGGAGAAACGATAACGATGTTTTGCTCGTAGGCTGTTTTAAAAAAGGTATTATCGGATTCAAGGGCGAGTAAAAATGCCCCTTCGATTGGCATAAAGAGCAACACAAAGTCCAGAGTCCGTACCCCGTTTAGCTGTTCATACCGCTTGCTGCTAAGACCCTTAATATGCCCGTGGATGGAGAGGAGATGCTGTTTGAGCGCGTG
>DASUNE010000150.1:0-5668 GCA_036277315.1 Sulfuricurvum sp. | reverse complement strand
GCTGCCTTTTTATCTGAGTGTGCCGATGTATTGGGGCGAGATGAACTTAAAACCGCTTCATCCATGATGGGAGCAGTCGGAGATAAATGGAGAGTATTTGCCCTTTCGTGTTCCAAAGCATGTAAGGGAAAAGAGTATTCTGTTGACGAGATTGCTCAAAAACTCCAAGAGTGCGCGGATGCAGAAGAAGAGGTGTACCGTTTTCTAAAAGGGTTAAAATTATGAAATCTAACGTTTATCTCAATGCTTTTAGTTGTGTTTGTGCCGCGGGATTAACTATCGAAGAGATCTTTGAGACACTGCTTGCCGGACGTTCAGCGATCACATTTCAAGAAGGGTATGTTGAGGGACAGGTTATGCCCTTGGGGAAAATTCCAAGCGAACGTAATTTTTTTGAACTTTTAGAGGACAATGTTACGTCACTTCTGGCTAAAACTCCATGGTTGGTCCCCAGTGAGACGATCGTATTGGTGGGTTCTTCGGTGGGAGGAATGTGTCGTGCAGAGAAGACATTTTTTGGTGAGGGCAGCTTAAAAAACGTTACCGTAGACGAGTTCTCCATTCGCTCTATTGCCGATGAAGTGTGTCAAAAATTTGGGTTTAAATCAGGATTGTCCTTTTCTACCGCCTGTACCAGCAGTTCTATCGCGATTGATTTTGCCTATGATCTGATATCGCGTGAGTTGTATAAAACCGTAGTGGTTATTGGGGCAGATGAGTTGAGCCGTTCTGCGGTAAACGGTTTTGATAGACTGGGGATTGCATCCCATAAACACACCCGCCCTTTTGATGTAGAGCGTAACGGTATCAACGTAGCTGAGGGGATTGCGGTATTGGCAATCTCATCCGTAAAAACAGCTGAGTGTGTTGAAATCATGGGGTGCGGTGTGAGCTCCGATGCGTACAACATCACCCATCCCCATCCACAAGGAGATGGGGCAATGGCTGCTATGAACCAAGCGTTGGAAAAATCGGGATTAAAAGCTTCCATGATTGATTACATCAATGCCCATGGAACGGGAACCATTGCAAATGATGAGATTGAGAGTGCATCCATCAAAAAACTGTTCGGTTCACGCCCTTATGTCGTTTCAACGAAAGCTGTTACGGGACATACATTGGGGGCATGCGGTGCGTTGGAAGCTGCAATTGGTGCAATGAGCATTTTACATAACATTATCCCGCCGTGCACCAATCTTAGCATGCCGGTAGATCCTAGTCTCAATCACCCGATGAGTGCCACAAAAGAAGAGGTACACTATCTCCTCTCCAATGCATTCGGTTTTGGCGGCGGTAATGTATCGATTATTTTAGGAAGACCCCATGCAGATTAATCTTGAAATTCTTAAAAGTTCACGGATCGAAGATCTTCAAAAAATTGGAAATTTGAATGAAAAGATTATTGTTCCCGATATGATGGTACGGAGACGATTAACCCGAAATGCCCGGATTGCTCTTTATCTGACCGATCAAATCGGTGATTTTACCTCTCCCATCATTATCGGAAATGCGTACGGAGAGGTAGCAGAGACATTTGATATTCTTCGCTGTATCGCTGCCAATGAGACGGTGAGCCCAACCGCATTTCAAAACTCCGTGCACAACACTCCCGCATCGTATCTTTCCATCGTGGGAGAAAACAAAGGGTATATTACGACTGTGAGCGATTTGTATGAGACCTCTGCTTCTGTCTTAAAAGTGGGGGCGGTTAAATCACTGGAGTTTGAAACATTACTGCTCATCGTGAGTGACTCGATCGATTTTGAACGTATTGAAGAACTGAATCGTTGTGGTATAGAGCTAAAAGAGTGCGGAGCAGCGTTGCAGGTGCGCCATACGATACAAGAACCCACCATCATCTTGGAAGGCAAAAAATATACTGGATATTCGCCAAGTATCTGGCCGATGTTGGAGCTTTGTGAAAAAATGGAGAATTTGTCAGAGGGAACGGCGGTTATCGGAATAGAGATCTAAAAATCTATTGTGTCGTAGTCACTGAGTACTTTTCCCCCATTGCGAAGGAGCTCCAGCGCTTTTAGTTCATGAATGATCGTGGGGGCAAAGAGTGTTTTAAGATGCATGGCACATATGGTAAAATCTTTGCGCTTGCATTGCGTGAGTTCGCTTTGGAGCAGCAGGGGGGTTAAATGTTTACTGTCATGCGCGAGTTTATCGAAACTTGAGGGAAACGAGACTTCGGTGACGAGGGTATGAATATGCGGGTTTTCATCCAAAAGTTCCCAAATACGGGGGCATCGGTAGGTATCGGCAGTAAAGAGTATTCCTGAGCCATTTTTTTCGATTTTATAGCCGCAGCTTCCATCGGTGTGATTGGTTTTAAACGGCGTGAGGGTCACTCCATCGATCTCATACGATTGTTCAGGATCGATTTCGATCAGTTCAATGGTTTTATTGTTATGCCCGATGAGGTTGATCTCTTCGAAATTGGGCCAGATACGGTGATTGAAGATAAACTGGCGTAAATCGTCCAGTGTTGTTTTAAGTGCGTAAATCTTGAGCGTAATGGATTTTTGGGTAACAAACAAGTCGGCGAGAAAAGGGATGTCGATAATATGATCGAGATGGGAATGGGTGAGAAAAATATGTTCGATCGTGAAGATGTCATCCCCGAAGGTATTGATAAGATTGCCTGCATCGATGACACAATGTTTGGAGACACGGACACACGTTGTCCCCTGCATCGGGGTGCGTGTACCGCCTGTTCCTAAAAATTCAATAGCATTCATTTTTTTCCTGACCCTTCATAAAGTTTTATTATAGTATAAAAACTATCAATTTATCTCTGCCCCTAACCGTTTTTCGATGAGGATCAGTTTGGTCGATTGGGGAGCATTTCAGAGAGGTGATGATTATTTAAACACCTATGTAGTGAAATTGTAATTTTTTTGTTTTATGATATGCGTATGAAATTGATAAATGCTCTATTCCTTTTACTGTTATGTGTATCTTCAAATGATGCCAAAGAGCTTTCAACGCGAGAGATGGTCTCTATGGTTCAGTCAATCGAACCTTTTGCCATGCAATACGGAGAAGGGAACATCAAAGCATACGTTTTTGTCGATCCAAAATGTCCGCATTCTCGGGATTTTATTTCAATGATTCATGATAATCAGAAAATGAGGGGTATTTATCGTTATTACATCTTTTTTTATGAATTAAAACGATTTAAGTCTCATAAAGTGATTGGGGCTATCTACACATCTCCCGCGCCATTACAAAAAATGTTAGAAGTCATGGTAGGAGGAAAAGAGATTGAATCCCTTACCCCTTTACCCTCTCACATTGAAGAACAAATCAGTGACATCGAACATGTAGCAGCTGACTTGGGTGTGAAGAAACGCCCTTATCTATTTATTGCAAAAGAGTGGAATTAATTATGTATTATCATACCCCAAACGTTTCAAGATATGTTCGCTTTATTCATCGCTTCCGTGCGTATATTCTGATTGCCTTTGTTCTCCTCTGTGCGATAGCTTTTAGTCTATTGCGGCCTGAAATTATCTCATCGGATACGCTCTATTGGCTCAGTGAATCCAAAGAGTATCAAAAAACAAAAGAGAATAAATTTGAAACGGTATACGTCAGTCGTCTCAGCGTAGATATTCCGGTCTTTGATGAGCAGTCAAAAACCGTGCTAAGCGGACTTCAAGCTGAGCTTGAATATTGTAAAGACATCACAAAAGTAGAATCTCTTTTTTCTTCGTATCGTATTTATAATGATGGAGGGGAAGAATCGGCCATACTGAGAGCTTTGCCGATCCATGAGTTGGATGCGTCCAAAATTCAAGGGTTTATCCGTTTATTTCCGAAGCAATATCGACAATTTGTGGATGATGATTTTAAACATTTTAATTTTATCATTGAATCTAAAGTTCCCATTGATGCTGCGTCCTTTAATATCCCCTATCCTTACCATTATTCGGCATCCGCTCACGAAGGGCAAATGCGCCACTATGTAGGGTATATTCTTATTTTTGTTCTTATGATCGTTATTATGTCTCGATGGTTATTTAAAAACTACATTGCCGCAATTGGAGCACTGAGCGTCACAGCCCTAACCATGATACTGACGTTTAGTACCATACGATTGATTACAGGGCACATCCAAGTACATATTGCGATGACGTTGATGGTTTTGAGTATTTCCATTGGACATTTTCTTTATTTTTACTATCGATGGCATGTTTCTCAATTTAAAAGTGATTTTATGCGAGCATTAGAAAAGAGTATTGATCGTAATCTCGCTCCCGCTTTATGGACGTTACCGGTATTGATCATTAGCTTGGGATCACTGTTGTTGGTTGATTCCGTCATTATTAAGATGTTGAGTCTAAGTTTATTGATTTCTTCCGCCATTGCATACATTGTCAATGTTACTTTTTTACCGGCATTGCTTAGTTATTTTGTTGTAAAACACCCTCGTGTAGGGTTTGCTAAAATCTGTTATCTCTTTGCCAATCGTGAAATTCATTACAACCCTCGGCTTCTTCAGCTTTTTATTGCTGTGACAATTATTATTGTAGCCGTGATCCTTTATCGTTTTGGGACAGGAAACGAGAGTATGTTTGATACGCAGGTAAAACACAAGACCATTACATTAAAGCTTCCGTTTAAAGAGATTGATCTCTCAACATTGAAAAGATTAGAAGATTTTGAGACGGACTTGCGTCTTGATAACTGCGGAATTGAAAAAGTAGATTCGATCGGAAATGTTTTACATCAACTTGATATGGCAAGTTCACCACAAGGGCCTATTGATGAACAGCGGATATTGCAAGCGCTTTTCTTCTTGGAACTGTACGACATGGAACATACCTATATAGATGACGAAGCACTTAACATTACCATTACGTTGAAAAATGCCGATCACTCAAGTGTCATACGTTGGTTAAAGGACTATCAACCTCTCCCCCTTTATTTTACGGATAAAGACACCCTCTCTGAAAGCGCCAAAATGGATAAGAGAATTGTATTGGCCTCATCACTCTTTGGTGCATTATTAATGATAGGCGTGGTGATGGGCGTGATATTTCGATCTGTGAAAATTGGATTTATTGGATTTATTGCCAATACAATACCCATTGTATGGTTTGGACTCTTTATGGTGATCTTTAATTTTACTCTGAGCATTGAAGCATTGATCGCCATGACCATATCGGTAGGGCTGACATCAGACACTATTATCCATTTCGCCTACAAATATTTTAGAAGCCGATATTTTGGCCGAACAAAAAAACATGCGTTAGAGATTATGTTCTTCTACGCAGGAGTCCCAGCTATTGTAGGAGCAGTCGTTTTGATGGGAGTCTTTGGTTTACTGAGTTTAACAGGTTTGGAGACATTAATACTCATTGGAGGATATGGAGTAGTCCTCATGTTCTTTTCATTAATAACGGATTTGTTTGTTTTGCCGGTATTGTTACTGGCCATTGATAAGCAAAAAGAGGCAAATTAGACAGTTTGCGGATAAATTTGCAAATTCTTTGAAATACCTCTTGACATTCACTATAAAATCCCCTATAATTCCCGTCCACAAACGATGAGACGCCTTGAAAAAGACGACGAGTTTGAGTTTGAGATCATTGAAAACTAAGCAGGAGTGACGGTCAAGCATGAGCTTGAACGACATTTCTAATAATGTCAACAC
>DASUNE010000149.1:0-2655 GCA_036277315.1 Sulfuricurvum sp. | reverse complement strand
GGCTGTTTTGCTTTTTGTTCTCTTTTAATGTCCAATGCCAAATCGATAATCTCTAAAATTTCTTCTTTGGTGTAATCACGTAAAGTTAAAAAATGTCTCACAAAGAATCCTCTATTTCAAAAAATAATCATAGCATAAAATCATTTCATTCACGTAACAGTAACGCGACCTCTTTGGCATGGTAACTGATGATGATGTCTGCGCCTGCGCGCTTAAACCCGATCATCGTCTCCATCATCACTCGGTTGTAGTCGATAAGCCCTGCATTTCCCGCAAATTTCAGCATTGCGTACTCACCGCTCACATTGTAAACGGCAAGGGGCAATTGCGACGCTTCGCGAATATCACGAATGATGTCCAGATAGGCAAGCGCCGGTTTTACCATCAAGATATCCGCACCTTGCGCTTCATCTGCCAAACTTTCACGGATGGCTTCACGACGGTTGGCAGGATCCATCTGATAGCTGGAACGATCGCCGAAGCTTGGAACTGACTCTGCCACATCCCGAAACGGCCCGTAATAGCCGCTGGCGAATTTGGTCGAATAGGCCATAATAGGAAGATTTTCATATCCGCCTTCATCGAGCGCCTCACGCAGGGTCGTAATAATCCCGTCCATCATCCCTGAGGGTGCGATCATGTCTGCTCCCGCTCGTGCATGAACGAGCGCCTGTTGAGCAGAAATACCCAAGGTCAGATCATTATCAACGGTTTCATGGACGTGATCAAGGATACCGCAATGTCCATGATCGGTATATTCGCAAAAACACAAATCGGTGACTACGAACATTTTAGGATAGGCACGCTTGATGGCACGAACGGCTGTGGCAATAATTCCGTGATCGCACAGTGCGTCAGAGCCCACAGAATCTTTCACATCCGGGATACCGAACAACAGTATCGAATGGATCCCTAAAGACTGTAACACTGAGCACTCTTTTAAAATCTCATCCAAACTCATTTGAAAGACCCCCGGCATCGAAGAGACTTCGGTCTTAATCCCCTCCCCTGAGCGGACAAATAAAGGATAAATAAAATCATTCACACTGACATGAGTCTCACGCACCAATGAACGTAAAGTAGGATTTAAACGAGTACGACGAAAACGGTTCATGGGATAGCTCCAAATTATGGTAAAAGGGAATTTTATCGCTGATTCGTTTAAAAGAACCATTTTTTCAGAAACGACCATTATAATAACACCATGAAAACAACGATAAAATTTGAAAAATCCGCCATTGCCAATCTACCAAGTAAATACGGACACTTTAAAGTTCGCGCCTACAAAGAGGGGCATCAAGAACATCTCGCCATCTTTACCGAAAATTTTGAAACCTCCGATGCGCCATTGGTACGTATTCATTCCCAATGCCTTACGGGGGATACCTTCGGAAGCATCAAATGCGATTGTAACAATCAGCTCCATAAAGCACTGGAACTTATAGCCAAAGAGGGCGGGCTTATCATCTATCACGCACAAGAGGGGCGGAATATCGGTTTGCTCAACAAACTTAACGCCTATGCCCTTCAAGACCAGGGACGCAATACAATTGAAGCAAATGTCGAACTGGGATTTGCTCCTGATCAACGCACGTATGATGTTGTTCCTGAGATATTCCACGATTTTAACCTCACTAAAATACGTCTTTTAACCAATAATCCCGCGAAAGTTTTAGTCGTAGAGGGATTAAATATTGAAATTACCGAGCGCATCCCCGTCATTATTGATTCCAATCCCTATAACGAAGCGTATTTAAAAACAAAAAAAGAGTGCATGGGGCATTTCCTTGACTAATTTGCATCGGCTTATGAAAGCTCAAAATATCACGGTAGATGAAAGTTTTTACAAATACGCGCATCAGTACAAAGAACGTTTGTTGCAATGGAACAAAATTCACAATCTGACAGGGGCAAAAACAGCGGCGCAAATCGATGAGTTTATCGTTGATGCCGTGGCTCCCATCACTTTTTTACCGCCCATACACAATGCAATGGACATCGGAACAGGGGCAGGATTCCCGGGAATGATATTGGCCTTTGCGCTGCCTCAAACCCATTTTACCCTCGTAGAACCTCTGGCAAAACGGGCCAGTTTTTTGCAATTTGTGAAAGCCGATTTGGGCCTAGACAACGTAACCGTTCAAGCCATGCGCGTCGAGCAATTGGAACCGCAACCCTTTGATTTTATCACTTCTCGCGCCGTGACCGATACGAAAATGCTGCTCAAACTCTCACAGCCTTTTCGAACATCGGGTACGCTCTTGCTCTTTTACAAAGGGGAAAAGGTGTATGATGAAATTGATAAATCGTTAAACTGTAAAATCATCGAAAAACACAATCGTCACTATCTTCTTATCGAGTCTTAAAAAAATGTTGAAATTATTACTTTTAATTGGTGTTATTACGGCAGTCTATTATGTTTTCTTTGCCAAAAAGAAAAGCCTCACAGCTCCAAAAAATGACACTTCGATGGATGAAGCGATGATTCCTTGCGCCACATGCGAAACGTATATCCAAGCCAAAGAAGCATTAATGAGCAGTGGAAAATACTACTGTTGCCGCGAATGTATGGAAAAAAAATAAGGACATTACTATGATACTTTTCGGACATCCGATGCTGCCATCAGAGCAGTTTTACCACATCAGCTCGATTGA
>DASUNE010000148.1:0-7965 GCA_036277315.1 Sulfuricurvum sp. | reverse complement strand
TCCGTTAGGCAAAATTTTGGCCAACCCTTCCGGTGCCGGTTCTTTGGTATCTTTTCCATTTAGGTTATGAAAAATGTATTTTCCGCGTGCAATCGCCTCAGGACTGTCACTCATACACCCTTGTGGCATTGTGTACAATTTTGGGGCAGGAAGCGCGTCTTTTAGCAGTATTGCAGTCGCATCCGGGATTTCAATCACTGATGACAAATCGGCAGCACCTAAAAAAGTAGCAATTCCAAGCATAATCACTTTTCGCATTGGCTCTCCTTGATTTAATTTTCAAGGAGTATTGTAAGGGATGAGTGTAAAATTAACGTAAAAAAAAATGAGATATTAATTGTTTTGAAAGATTGGAGGGGTAAAAGAGTAGCTAAATGTGCTTCCCTCACCATACTTGGAATGAATTTGCAAGTGGATCCCGGCTTTATCAATAATGGATTTAACAATATTAAGCCCTATTCCAAAGCCTCCCTTCTCGTGATTTTCACGATAATACCGCTCAAAAATCTGATCCACATTTTTAATTCCGATACCGTAATCTTGGAAGGTCATGCGGCACTTTTCCTCATCCTTTTCAAGGATAACATCGATTTTTCCTCCTTCATGGGAGTATTTAATCGCATTGGAGAGATTGTTATCGATAATTCTTTGCAGCTGTGTCGAGTTAAACAGGAGCATAACTCCATCCGTAATGTGAGGTTCGATAACGATATTTTTCAGGGCTGCCACTTCGTGAAAATAATCAATCCGTTCTTGTAAATAATGGCTTAGGTCAATCGGGTGATATTCAAAAGAGAGCCGCTCATTTTTAATCAAATAATCCATATCATTGTAAAGCGTCGCAAGCGTTTTGGTAGCTGCTTTAATCCGTTGCAGATATTTATTGGGAGGATTGGCACGATTATAAAGATCGATATTCACGTTAATGATGGAAAGGGGCGTATTGATCTCATGCATCGAGTCTTTAATGAACTGATCCAGCCGCGTATTCAGCCGTTGGAAGGGCAAGGCGAAACGATCCAGGAAAAAAAGGGATAGCACGAAAATCAATATCGCAATCGAAAGCAAGATGATGACCACATCCTGATAAATCCTCACATAAGAGAGATTTCCGCCGACAACCAGATACGAAGCATCAAAATAACGCTTCTCCGGCAATGCAATAACCAAATAGGCGTAATCTCCCGCTACATGATACCCCACGGTCTGAACCTCTAACGGCTTTTGAATCAGGGTAAAAATAGGAAGAAAATGTTCGTTGTACAATCCCGACTCAAAGGATTGAAAACGGGGATAATCAAATGCCTCGCTCTCTTTTTGCTGGAAATCTTCCATTGCACGCACAATAAGATGTGATTTTGCTTTGAGACTAAATTCATACTGAATCTCATACACGTATTTCATATACGTGACATACAAATACGTCGGTGTCAGCAACAATACTGCAACGAGCATCGTATATAAAAATGCGTTTTTCAGAGCATACCGTTTATCGTTCAATGATATACCCCAGTCCGCGCCGATTTTGGATAATCTCGATGGGAAGTTTTTTACGCAGATTATTGATCTGTACTCGAATGTTTGCCGGATCGACGTATTCCCCCCATATCTCATCTTGGAACATCTCTACGGAAACGATTTGATTATTATATTTGAGCAATACGGAGAATATTTCTTTTTCCGTTTTACTTAAAGCAATATCATTCCCGTTATGACTGAGGGTAAAATTCTCAGTGTTGTACATCAACCCTTCTCCAAAATCGAGAAGATTCTCTCCATCATGATAATGACTTTTAAGTGCATGCATAATTCGCAGCTGCAATTCGGTGAGATCAAAAGGCTTGCGAATATAATCACAGCATCCCGATTTATACCCCTCTTGCAAATCATCCACGTTCACCATGGAGGTCAAAAAAATTGCCGGTGTTTTATTCCCCTCTTTGCGCAATGTCCGCAGTAGATCAAAACCGCTCATCCCAGGCACATTGACATCGAGCAAATAAAGATCGTATCGAGATTCGTATATTGCATCAAAAGCCCTCTCTCCATTGGAGAAACCGGTCACTTCAAATCCCATATCTTCTAAAAACTCGGTAATACTGATTCGCAGCATATATTCGTCTTCGAGCAAAAGTACCTTCATCGAATCTCTCCCTTGACCTCTTTTGAAACTTTATAATCCAAAAGTATACCGATTAGTTCCTCTTTGGAATAGGCATTTAACCGCTCTTTGGCCTCATCTAAAAACAACCCCCGATCCTCAGGTGCAACAACGTCCTTAAGATACAAAAGTTCCTTATCATACGAACTTTGAAACAACGCATTCTTCATCTGTTTTTTCATCATCACATCATAAAGCTCGTCGCGGCTGAGATGTATTAAAAACGAAATATCCTCTTTATCCGAATGGGAATAGACACTGACTTGTTTTTCGGTAAGAGAAAAGACAAACGCGCCAATCGTTTCCCCTTCCCCATTTTTCATCGGTTCATAAAAGAGATATTTTCCGTTTCGAAAAAGGATGCGAGACTGCTTAAACGCTTTAAAATCAATCCCTTCGAGTAAGTTCAAATCGCTTTGTGTATATTTGGAGTTTGCCAAAATATACTCTTTTCCAATAGGACGATTTTCTTGCATAAACACGGCCGTCTCATAAAATCGTTCTTCCATTAAGATATATAAATCGATTCCTAATCGATCGAAATACTCCTGCGTTGATTCAAAAAACGAGACCACTTCTACGAATCCGATCATTTTTTCTTGATGATATACTGGTACCGTTGCCTTGATTCCCAGCTTCCGCCCTACTTCGATGGCTGCTCGAGGTTTTTTATGATTTTGAAAATAAAGCAGATCAGGACGGTGAAAGTCCAAAGGCATACCCGCATACGAATTATCCCAACTGCGCGCAAAAATAAAATAGTCCGAGGTGATGATCTGGGAACGCACCACTATATTGGTATACAATTGAATCGGCTCCATCACTTCGGAAAGAATTTCAAATCCTCGGTCTTCATCTTCTTGTTCAAGGGCATCAATTAACGCTGAATTTTGACTCAGTATGAGCGAATATCGTAAATCCGCTGAACGCTCTTTTTCAAGCTGATTGTTTAACGCCATTGAGAGCTGGTCACTAAGACTTTGCAGGGTATGCGCCGTTACTTCTTTTTTCAAATGAACGAAAACTCCCCCTAATATTCCCATAATCAGTAAAAAAATAGCAGCAATAATCTTTTTACTTCCAAATAGGACCATCCCTTTTTCAATCATTAATTTTTCCTCTTTTTACCCATCTTATACACATACGCCAACACTTCCGCAACGGCGGTAAAGAGTGCTTCGGGGACAGGATGGTCAATCTCGACATCCTTATAAAGAGCACGGGCCAAAGGTGGACTTTCCATGACATGCACTCCATTTTCTCGTGCAATCTTTTTAATCTGTATGGCGATATTGTCTACCCCTTTAGCGACGACTACGGGAGCGTGGTGTTTTGTCTCATCGTATTTTATCGCCACGGCGTAGTGGGTCGGATTGGTGATAACGACATCGGCAGTAGGGACAGAAGACATCATCCTCTTACGCGCGGCTTGCATTTGGATTTGACGGATCTTTGCCTTGATATGGGGGTCTCCTTCCATATTTTTCATCTCATCTTTAATCTCTTGCAGGGACATTTTTAACTTATCAAAGTAGTGTTTTCGCGTCAAAAACAGATCGATCATGGCAAATAAAAAGAGAACTACCAACATAACGGCTGCCAAAATGATCGCTTTTTCTTTAAACCATGCCATCTGTTCCCACAGCCCAAACAAGGCCACCGTCGGAAGTTCTTTCATGTAAGACCAAAAAAAGAGAAATCCAACTCCCATGGCGGCAAACGATTTAAAGGTGATTTTTAACGCTTCAAGCACTTTTTCCATACTGAGCATATTTTTCAATCCCGCGATCGGATCAAGTTTGGAAAAATTCGGCATCAGCGGTTTGGTCGTGAAATTGAACCCGATCTGCGACACCGTCCCGGCAACTCCGGCAAGTGCAACGACAATGGTAAAGGGCAACGCCATAAGTAAAAATTCCCGCATCGTCACAAAGGCGATATCAACCAGATTCACCTGCTCTAGCGGTTGATTCATCAATGAAAAATAATACCGTGTCAACGCCAATAGATGATCCGTAATAAAGGGGAGCATCATCAAAAGCGATAAAATAGCGACAAATAGAACGATTACCCCTGCCGTATCCTGACTGCGAGGGACATTCCCCTCCTGTCTGGCATCTTCGAGCTTCTTGGCGGTGGGTTCTTCGGTCTTTTCTTGATCGTCTGCCACAGATTAATCCATTTTCATCGACAAATCAATCCAGTTGGCCTGATGAATAAGGGAACCTGTACTGATGGCATCCACTCCCGTTGCCGCATACGCTTCAATGGTACTCAAAGAGATATTTCCGCTCGCCTCAAGTAAAACACCGGAGTGATACTCCCGCTTATACGCCACCACATCGCGTAAATCATCGGTACTCATATTGTCGCACATCACGATATCCGCACCCACTGCCATCGCCCGCTTCGCCATTGCAATATCTTCCGCTTCAATCTCGATTTTAGCCGTAAAAGGGATTTTAGCACGGGCTTCTTCCATAAACAGCTCCAAGTTTTCAATCGTTTTAAGATGGGTATCTTTGAGCATCAGGGCATCATCAAGACCCATTCTGTGATTGGTCGCACCCCCGATACGGGTCGCGTATTTCTCAAAATTGCGTAACATCGGACGGGTTTTTCGCGTATCAAGAAGTTTTGTCCCGTAAGGAGCGATCACATCAACGTATTGACGTGTCAACGTCGCAATCGAACTGGCATGCAGCAACATATTAAGAAGCGTTCGTTCTATGCGCAACAAAGTATGCGAATCACCGCTCAACTCAAGAAGCACGTCCCCTTTGGTGAATTGCTCACCGTCCTTTTTATTCCAAACAATCGCGAATTTTTCCATAGCGGCCAAAACTCTCACATACTCCTCACCCGCTAACACTCCATCACTTTTAGCAATTATTTTGGCACTTGCCGCGACAGGAACGGATACGCGAGCATACAAATCCCCCCGCCCTACATCTTCGGCCAGTACGTCACGGATAAATTGTTCGATCATAATGCCATCATCCTCTGTAGAGCAATTCTTGCCCAATACGCCGTCTCTTCGTCCACTTCTATCTCATTGATAGGAGCACCATCATCGATCGCTTTAAGGGTGAGATACAAATCTTCCAGTGTCGTCTCATTCATCGTCGGACATTCGGGTTTTGTACTTGAAAGGATATAGGTGTTTTTCGTTCTGAGACGATTGACCATATTAAACTCTGTCCCTACTGCCACTTTTTGATCTTCCGGCAATTCTTTGATGTACTTGATAAGCTGCGATGTCGATCCGACAAAATCGGCACGTTCACAGATAGCAGGATCGCACTCCGGATGAACCGCGATCAATATTCCGGGATATTTGTTACGGTAAAACTCGATGTCATCAACACTAAAGAGCTGATGCACCGAGCAAAAACCGTCGTAACAAATAATGTCCGCTTCTTTGGGATCGGTGCCATCCCCGATCACACACGATTTTAGATTCATCATCCGTGCGATGTTTTGACCCAAACAGCGATCCGGAACGAAAAGTATTTTTTTCCCTTCACTGAGCGCTTTTTCGATAATCACTTTGGCATTGGAACTGGTACACACCATCCCCCCCATTTTCCCAACACGCGCTTTGACATCCGCATTGGAATTGATGTAGGTGATGGGGAGAATATCTTCCGCTTTGATACCGCTTTGTTCCAATTTTTCGATAGACTGGTCAAAATAAAGACCATCAATCATCCGCGCCATCGCACAGCACGCGACTTTTGGCATCACGACTCGTTTTTCAGGACTCAAAATTTTCAGACTTTGCCCCATAAATCCGACCCCGCAAAAAACGACGAACTTTTTATCATCCGCCATCGCACGTTTGGCCAATTCTAGAGAATCCCCCGTAATATCGCCCATCTCAAACACTTCATCACGCTGATAAAAGTGCGCTACCACCGTAACACTCAAACGATTTTTCAACTCAATAATTTTTTGTTTTAACTCTTCAGTAGTCATAATTAAATCTTTCCTTGTTTATCATTAGAACGTTATTATAGCTTTTTTAGTTTGCTGTTACGATAATTGAATTATAATGATGCACCAAATTTATCTCAAAGAGTCTCTTCTTATGGAATTTTTATTTAACCCAAACGTACAATTTTATCTTGCTGCCTATCTTTTAGGGGGTATCCCTTTTGGCCTGATCCTCGCAAAGCTCTTTGCAGGGGTGAATATCAAAGAATCCGGCTCAGGAAGTATCGGTGCGACCAACGTGTTACGCGTCGTCAAAGAAAGCAACCCAACTCTAGCCAAAAAACTGGGTGCGGCAACGCTCGCCCTTGATGCGTTCAAAGGAATCGCCGTTGTTCTTGCCGCGAAATATTTCGGGATGGATGAGAGTGTTCAGTGGATGGTTGCCGTCTTGGCCGTGCTGGGCCACTGCTTTAGCCCTTATATGTGGTTCGAGGGGGGCAAAGGGGTCGCAACAGGAATGGGCGTCATGGCCGTTATGCTTCCCATCGAAACGGCTATTGCTTTACTCGTCTGGGCAATTGCGGCAAAAACCATCCGTATTTCATCCCTTTCGTCTATGCTGGGACTCGCAGCGCTTTTAATCGCGTCATTTGTGTTAAAACCGGAACTGTTTCACGCACCGGTCGTCTTTATCGCCTTTATCCTTTTTTACAAACACATTCCCAATTTCATTCGGTTGTTCAAAGGTGAAGAAAAACGCGTCGCATGAAAATTTTAATCGAAGATTTGGAGTTTGAAACGGTACTGGGGATTTTAGCATCGGAGCGCCTCACTCCTCAAAAAGTTTCTATCACCTGCACCATTGAATACCCCTATACACAAAAAGATTTTATCAATTATGCGCAGGTTGCCGAACTTATTGAAAGCACCATGACAACCCAAAAGTTTTTCCTTATCGAAGAGGCTCTCGAATTCCTTACCAAAACTCTCAAAAACACTTTTCCCCTTATTCGTGACCTGACACTCAACATTCAAAAACCAGACATTCTCTCCAACTGCACAGTCGGCGTAGAGCACACGAGTCACTTTTAGTCATTCATTCACCCTTTTCGTTTATAATGCATTTTACCAAAGCGTTCAATCGCAAAAAAAGGATATGCATGAAAAAGACAGCTCTATCACTAATAACAGCAGGCGCATTGTTTGTCGGATGTGCAGGAACGGATACCAGTCTTACTAAAGCTCAGACAGGTGCGCTTCTCGGCGGTGTTGCCGGAGCCATCGCAGGAAAAAGCACCAGCACTCACAGCACTAAACGTGCCGTCATCGGAGGCGCTATTGGTGCCCTCGCCGGTTATGGAATCGGTGCTTATATGGATAAACAAGAAGCCGAACTCAACCAAGAACTCAAAGGGTCAGGGGTTGAGGTTCAGCGTCAAGGGGACACGATCAATCTAAACATGCCTGGCGGAATCACTTTTGATACCGGCAAAGCGAATATCAAACCTAACTTTAATCCCGTCTTGAGTGATATTGCCAGTGTCATGAGCAAATACCCTGAAACAAAGATCGAAGTACAAGGTCATACAGACAACGTAGGCAGTAATTCGGATAATCTCCAACTCTCCCAATTGCGCGCCCAAAGTGTAACTTCAGCACTGAGTGCTCAAGGGGTGGATTCAAGCCGAATCAAATCGGTCGGTTATGGAGAGAGTATGCCCGTTGCAACCAATGATACACCGGCAGGACGTGAAGCCAATCGCCGCGTCGAAATCAAAATCATCCCCAATCCTGCAAAATAATCTTTCTTCACTCCGTTCAGGGAGAGATTTTTGTCCTAAAATACACTGTTTTTGTTTAAAATCATT
>DASUNE010000147.1:0-2203 GCA_036277315.1 Sulfuricurvum sp. | reverse complement strand
ACAACATATATGAATCGGACGACATAGCCGAGTATGCAAAAATGGATAAAGATGAAGTACGAAATATCATGTCTGAACTCTATGATGAGGGATATTTGGGGGAGTGTATGAGCGTCGGGGATGATGGGTACGATACCTTTTACCTCAACCGTCGGGGACGTGCTGTCATCGGGATAGAGTAATGATGAAACTGATCGTATTTTATGAAAATTTGCCATAACCTCTCGCCGCAGCTCAGGGCGAACGGTGTATTTACACCGCTCCGAAAGCCAGTTTGCCTTGAGCCGTTTGAGTCGCTTTGATCTCTTCATACGTTTTGTCAGTGATACGCAGGTTGGTACGTTTCATCTCATTATATACCGCATCGATTTTCTCTTTGTCGGACATCTTTTTCAAATCCCCTTTGGAGAGGTCTGCGTAGTCAAGCACTTCATTCCATACAGAACTTTCATCCAGTGCATACGCATAGAAGGTGATCCCTTCGTAGACAAATTTCCCTTTACCGTTGATATCCGAGATAAAGAGGAGGTATTTTCCCTCAGGAGTCAAATACTCTTTGTATTTCGCAACAAAACCTTCAAACAAATTGATAGTAGGAAGTTCTACGGCCAAAAAGTCGATGGTATCGCTGTTTGTTGCCAACAATACTTGTTTCACGATCTCTTTAGGAGGGAGGGTGTTTTCTGCTGAGATCACTTTCCCCTCGGTCACGATGAGACATCCGCGATAAGCGTATTTATACGAGTCTGTGGCGCCGTTGAATACGATCATCCATTCGAGTTTGTTGTCTGCGATGTAGCTTTGTATTGACATTGGGGGTTCCTTTGGGTTTGTTTAATTGATGCAATACAATTATCGTTCTACCTTTTTTTGCTTCATTCGTACAAAATATGCATTTAGTGTTACAGAATAGGTAAAAGGAATAGTATGAACCCTCAAAGTGCCAAACGCTCTCTTGCACATTTGTGTGAGCGCAAAGTCCCCGTCTTTTTATGGGGACCACCGGGGATTGGGAAATCTTCCATCGTCGCTCAGATTGCACGAGAAGCTGGGATCGGGTTTATTGATCTGCGTTTATCGTTATTGGACCCCACAGATTTACGGGGTATCCCGTTCTTTAATGCCAAAAACGATACGGCGATTTGGGCACCACCCGCATTTTTACCCGATGGGAAAGAGGAGAAGGGAATTTTATTCCTCGATGAACTCAATACTGCGGCGCCGATGGTTCAAGCATCTGCATATCAGTTAATATTAGATCGTAAGATCGGCGAGTACAGATTGCCGGATGGATGGGCGATTATCGCAGCGGGTAACCGTGAGAGCGACCGTGGGGTAGTGTTTCGTATGGCCGCACCGCTAGCAAACCGCTTTGTACATTTGGAGATGGAGGCAAATGTGGAGGATTGGCGTAACTGGGCGATATGTTCCGAAATTGACCCCTCTATCATCGCCTATATCTCCCACCGCCCTGATGCGCTCTTCGTCTGTAACTCCGAGAGCCGATCGTTTGCAACGCCGCGGACGTGGGCATATGTCAATGATATTATGGCATCACAGCCTGAGGAAGATTTGGTCATGCCGATGGTGTCCGGGGCGATTGGTGAAGAGTTGGCGGCATCGTATCTAGGGTTTCGCCTCGTTGCGTCGCAACTGCCCGATTTGGATGCAATCATGGAGGGGAGATGCATAGACATACCCCGCGACCCTTCCGCACTCCATATTCTTTGTACGGCATTGGCGATGCGGGTGAACGACTACATGGGAAGCAAAAAGCTGAACAACCTCATTACGTACTCTCTCAAACTGCCCGGTGAGTTTGCCGTGATGATTATCCAAGACCTACGCGCTCGTAAAATTGAGCTCGATCATTTGGACAGCTGGCCGTTATGGATGCGTCAGTTCAATACACTCTTACGATAATGTCATCCGAACAGCTTCTTTTAAAAGCTAAAAGCCTCTTGACCGTGAAATATCCCTATTTCGGGATGCTCGCTTCACGGTTGAATTTTGAGCCTAGTGATGGTATCTCAGGATATGCCAGTAACGGGAAGCGGTTTATCTACAATGGTGAGTTTTTAGAACGTCGCAGTGTTCAGGAGGTGATGTTTATCCTTACCAATGCCGTGATGCACCATGTCCTCTCCCATCAGCAGAGAAAACTCAATCGCAAAAGCAAGCTATGGCAGTTAGCAACCGATTA
>DASUNE010000146.1:0-16865 GCA_036277315.1 Sulfuricurvum sp. | reverse complement strand
TAAGATGAAATCCGCCGATCCCTTTAACGGCAACAATAAAGCCTCTTTGCAACAGCTCTGCTGCCTTTTCAATGACGTTATTCCCCTGAAAAACAATCTTTGACTCTTTATCCATCAGACTTAGAACAGGGCCGCAATTGCAGCAGCTGATTGGTTGTGCATGGTAGCGTCGATTGGCAGGATCGTCATATTCGGCTTGGCACTCATCGCACATTTTAAAAACTTTCATGCTCGTTAAAGCTCGATCGTAGGGAAGCGTTTCAACAATACTGTAGCGTGGGCCGCATTGGGTACAGTTAATGAGATAATAGCCATAGCGACGATTGAGCGGATCGTTCATCTCCAACAAACATGCCTCACACACAGCAATATCAGGAGAAATGAAAGTGGTCTTTGTCCGTTGAATACTTTCTAAAATTTCAAACCCGATAAAATTTTTGATTGCTTGTGTATGAACCGTAACATGATCAATTTGTGCCAGTGGCGGTGGATTATTGCGCAGTACCGTGCAAAATTGGTCAATCGAATCGGATGAACCTTCCAGATTGATGAACACCCCCTCGCCCGTATTGGAAACATTTCCAGACAAATGATGAGCCGTTGCTGTATTGTAGACAAAAGGGCGAAATCCAACCCCTTGTACAATACCTTTGACAAGAATAACGACGCTTTGCTTATTTGACAACGCACATTTCCTTTCCAAACACATATAAAGAGAGAATAACGCAACTCAACTGAATTTATAAAATCATTTATTTTTATACCATTGAACTTATTTTCTCATTCAAATATGATATAGTATTGTTAATTGATATTATTGGAGGTTCATTATGAACGGTTTTGATGCACTCTATTCAAAAGCCAAGGAACGCATTTCTGTTTTATCGTCGTTGCCGTCAACCAAAGAAGAATCCATTGAGCAAATGCTTGAAAAGCGCGGTATCCAGCGGCGTGATTTCATGAAATGGGCAGCTGCTATTACTACAATGCTCGCGTTACCCTCTCAGTTTACACCCTTGTTCGCCGAGGCGGCCAAACTTGCGGATCGTCTTCCTCTTATTTGGCTTCATATGGCCGAATGTACGGGATGCAGTGAATCGCTCATCCGTTCGGATGCCCCGACGATTGACTCTCTTATCTTTGATTACATTTCGCTGGAATATCATGAGACACTAATGGCAGCAGCCGGATGGCAAGCCGAATCCAATCTTGAAAATGCGATGAAGAAATATGCAGGACGTTACATCTTATTGATTGAAGGGGGTGTCCCTACCGCGAGGAATGGGCAATTCTTGACGTTGGGTGCACAAGCCAAAACAGGGCTTAGCGTTGTTCAAGAGGCTGCTGGCAATGCAGCGGCAATTTTCTCCATCGGTACGTGTGCCAGTTTTGGCGGAATTCAAGCCGCCGCACCCAATCCAACCGGAGCCAAAGGGGTGGATAAAGTCATCTCCCAACCGGTCATCAATGTCCCCGGTTGTCCTCCAAGTGCCGAAAACATTGTCGGAACGTTGATGCATTTTCTCCTCTTTGGCACCTTACCCGCACTCGATCTTTACAGCCGTCCGAAATGGGCCTATGGCAATCGTATCCATGATCTTTGTGAACGTCGCGGCCACTTTGACGCAGGCGAGTTTGTCGAGAGCTTTGGCGATGATGGAGCCAAAGACGGATGGTGTCTGTATAAGCAAGGGTGTAAAGGGCCGTATACCTTCAACAACTGTTCTACTGAACGCTTTAATCAACATGTAAACTGGCCTATTGGTGCCGGACATGGCTGTATGGGATGCAGTGAACCAAATTTTTGGGATACGATGGGGCCGCTTGAGCAACCCCTGCAATCCCACCTCGTCATGGGAGTCAACTCTACGGTTGACAAAATAGGGACAACCCTTTTGACGGCAACCGTCGCTGGTATTGGGGCACATACCGTTGCAACAATGTTCATCAACAGCAAAGAGGAAAAAAAGGCAAAGGAGAGTTAGACCATGGCAAATCAAAGAGTAGTAATTGATCCGATTACACGCATAGAAGGGCATCTTCGTATTGAGGTGGAAGTGGATGAGAACAATGTTATCCAAAAAGCCTACTCGTCTTCGACACTGTGGCGCGGTATTGAACTGATCCTTAAAGGGCGTGACCCCAGAGATGCCGGTTTGATGGCGCAGCGTATTTGCGGTGTCTGCACCTATTCCCACTATAAAGCGGGGGTTGAGGCGGTCGAAGACGCTTTGGGCGTCGAGCCTCCGTACAATGCCAAACTGGTACGCTCACTCCTGAATGAATCGCTTTACATGCACGACCATGTCGTCCATTTTTACCATCTGCACGGTTTGGATTGGGTTGATATCGTATCGGCGCTGAGTGCGGATCCGAAAAAAGCGTCTGAACTGGCCTTCAAATATACGGCCGTTCCGATTGCAACGGGAACCGATGAACTCACCGCGGTAAAAGAAAGAGTCAAAGGTTTTGTTGCCAAAGGTCAGATGGGACCGTTTGCCAATGCCTATTGGGGCAATAAGACCTATAAGTTTTCCCCTGAACAAAATCTCATCGCACTGTCGCATTATCTAAAAGCGCTTGAAATTCAGCGGGTAGCGGCACAGATGTTCGCTATTTTTGGTGCCAAACAGCCGCATCCTCAAAGTCTGGTGGTCGGTGGTGTGACGTGTGTTCGTGATATTTTAAATCCGTCCCGATTGGCAGAATGGAAATCAAAATATGAGATCGTAAAAGATTTCATAGACCGTGCCTATTATGCAGATATTGTCATGGCAGCAGAAGCGTATGGAACGGAAGCCAGTGTCTTAGGCGGTGTTGGGGTAAAAAACTTTTTGGCCGCCGATGCCTTTTTACTCAACCACACCGAAACTCTTTTTCAAAGCGGTTACATCAAAAACGGTGATATTACCAAAGTGTATGACATCGATGAGATGAAGATCGAAGAAGACGTCACCCATGCGTGGTACAAAGGAGATAAACCTTTACAACCGTATGACGGTGTGACAGAGGAAAATTATACCGGCTTCATCGATGGAGATACCGTCAACGGCAAAGCCAAAGTGATCAATCCAACCGAGAAATACACCTGGGTAAAAGCACCGCGATATGATAAAACACCGATGGAAGTAGGCCCCTTAGCGTGTCTGCTGGTCAATTACGTTCGGGGTAATGAAAAAGTGCAAAAAGAGGTCAACGACTTTTTAAAACGAACCGGTTTACCCGTTGCCGCCCTCTTCACAACGCTTGGGCGCACTGCTGCACGAATGTTGCAAACGAAGCTGATTTCAGACAATGCGATCATCACCTTTAATTCGTTGGTGGAAAATATCAAAACCGACGACACCACCTATACGAAATTTGAAATCGATCCGGACAAAGAGTACAAAGGGCGTTTTATCGGCGAAGTGCCGCGCGGTACGTTGAGCCACTGGGTACGGATAAAAAACGGGGTGATAGAAAATTATCAAGCCGTAGTCCCTACCACATGGAACGCAGGTCCTATGGACGCAAATGGCCAAATCGGACCGTATGAGGCGTCACTGGTTGGACTGAAACTCGAAGATCCTACTCGACCGTTAGAAGTTCTCAGGGTCATCCACTCTTTTGATCCTTGTATGGCATGTTCGGTCCATGTAATGGATATTAAGGGGACCCAGATCAGCGAGTTTAAGATCAAACCGTTGTAAAAACAGGAGCATATCATGGACAATACACAACCAAGCGGCGTGGAACATATATCATTTGTCTACAGCAGTGCAAATCGGATTTTGCATTGGATACGGGCTATTGTCATCACAGGTTTAGTGATAACAGGTTTTTACATCGCCAGTCCGTTCCTCTCATCGGGAGTATCCAGCGATGATCTTATCTACACACAATGGGTCTCATGGCATGTCGTGTTTGGGTTTATTCTCATTACTGCCGGATTATTGCGTATCTATCTCTTCTTTTTTGGACCGGACAGTAAAAGTGAACTCAATTCTCTCAAAGATGAGTTCAGCCTAAAATCGTGGATGATTCAGATGAAGTCCTATTTTTTTATTGGTGAGCTGCTGAAGAAAGGGATGTATGGCCCTTTGCAGTTTTTAGCATACAGTATGATCATGCTTTTCGTTGTTCTGGCATCGATCACGGGGCTTATCCTTTATGTCCATGTTTATCATCAGGGTGTCGGAGGAATGCTGTATGATTCGATGCGTTTGGTTGAATCGTGGATGGGCGGATTGGCCAATGTCCGTTTGGTGCATCATATTACGATGTGGGGATTTTTGATCTTTATCCCTATCCATATCTATATGGTCATCTGGTCGGCGATTCGATTTAAACATGGCGGGGTGGATATTATGTTTACGGGATATGATTATCATCTAAAAAAGAAAGAAAATGAGAAAGAATGAAGATTTTGCTCCTGGGTATCGGAAACCTCCTCTTTGGAGATGAAGGGGTCGGTGTCCATTTTATTAACTACATAGGGGAAAAATACCGTTTTGAAAGTAAAAACACCCTTGATATCGTAGATGGTGGAACCCTTGCTCAAAGGCTCATCCCTATCATGGTAGAGTATGATCACGTCATCATCGTCGATACGATCAATGCCCCCGGAGTCAAATCGGGTGAGCTTTATTTTTTTGATTTTGATGCGATACCGGATAGTATCAATTGGCAAGGAAGCGCCCATGAAGTGGAGATGCTACAAACGCTGAACATGATGGATCTAGCAGGCGATCGACCCCATACGATGATCATGGGTATCGTCCCTACCGTTATCGAACTGACGGAATTTTCTCTCTCACAAGACGTCGCCAATGCAATCCCCTTGATGGAACAGACTTTATTGAACTATTTAAAAACACTGGGCATCGAATCCATACAACGTGATGAGGTATCCATGAATGTCATCATTTCCAACTCCTTTCGGTCTGCTCATGCATATAGCGTTTAAATTTCATTACATTCACGATAACGGCCTCTTTATTCGTCTGCTCAAGCGTATTCGTGAGCTAGCAGCCATTCCGGTAATTCTCTCGCAAAAAAACAGGACCTATATCCTTGAAGCTACGGGAGATCAAGGTGAGCTTGAATCTCTTGCGCAGCTCGTCTCAACGCTTATACCGCAATCGCTGTTTTTGAAAGATTACACCGTTGAAGAAGCCGCTGGAGAACATGAGCTTCAACCCTTGATTGAACCAAACAATCCCTACCGTGTTCCCTGTTGTCCGCAATGCCAACAAAAAATTCTCCAAACCCTTGATCCGTTTGAAGAGTGCAGTGTTTGCGGTTTTAGTGAAAGGAGAATAACGTTAGAAGATCTACTCACATTCACCCAATCAGACGCTAAAACAGCGAATGAACTATTTACCCAATTGGCGCAACAGTTAATCGACAATAATGAGATCACACTCCCAACCTACAACGGACTTCGTCGCTTCTCTCTTCTAACGACACAAGAGCGAGACGAGAACGGACTGTTGATCTGTAACCCCTGCGATATTTCGGACTCATTATTGATTACCCAAGGGGAACTTGATACGCTGATGATGATCGAAAAACCGACAGTGCGATTAAAGCCAAAACTAAAATTCCGAGCCGAATATAATTTGCATAAACCCTTTTATCCCGTCTTTTTTGCCGACGATACCATCACAATGGCTTTGAGTACGGCGGTATCCAGCAAAGGAATTGAAGCAATCTATTGCGATCATGTCCCCTCTCTTCATACCGCTTCAGCCTTAGGCCACCATATCATCGTTGCCATCGGACGTGATATGCTGCCATACCACCACTCTATGCCACTAAAGCAAGCTTCATGCTGCACTTTTGATGGCTTTGAGGCATTTGGCGATTCTGGGGGACTATTGATGCACACAAAGCCTATTTCGCAACCTTGCGTACGATTTGTGGCCAATAATGAGCCCTCTTCTCTATCGAATACCATCTCTTTTGAACCCTCTCACGCGGCATTGCGTTCGATTGTGTTGGAGCATGACTTGCAGGGAAAATCCCTTTGTGGCATCTATCTAAGCCGAACGCATCGTTCACAAATATTCGGCTTTTCAAAAAAGATAGGATACACCCCAATGGCCTATTTCGTTGATGAGATGTTAACGCATCCCACAACGATGCTCGCATCCATTGCACAGATGGATGAGGCAGGAGCACGCCTGGTGGCTAATTATCAAAAAACGTACCCTCAGCTGGTCGATAAAATCGAACACAGCCGTTTCGAAACCCAAGGCCATAACTCCATGCTAAGCAGGCTATGGGGTATGGCCGCTGTGGTGATCGGGATTTGTGATGGGGATGATATTGAACGTTCATGCGAACAGCTTGAAGCAACGGCTCTTGAATTTAACGGAAAATCGGGACCTCGTATTGACTATAAAGTGATCAAGACCGCGATAGGGTATCAAATTGATCCGCGATTGGCGATCCGATCGGCGATGAGCTTTAAACTCGCCGGCGTTGATGAGTACTTGCTCTCGTTTGGTTTTATCGATTCATTGGCCGATTTTATAGCCCAGCAAGCAGAACTTACCGATGCCAATATTGCCATAAACGGCGTGACACTCAGCGGAAGTCTGTTTGAAAATCGTCAGTTGCTGATGCGTACCTACAATGCCCTTAGCTCAAACTACAAAATCTACCGAAACGAACGTCTTAGTATGGACGGTGCCAATGTTGCTGTTGGGGCCATCACCCTTGGCAGCGAATAAAAGGGCTACACTTGGGCTGTGATTTTATACCGCGAAAGCTCTACACCATGAAGATCCATCACATGAACGGCACAGGCCAGACACGGATCAAAAGAGTGGATGACGCGTAAGACTTCCAGCGGAGCAGCGGGATCGGCGAGCTGTAGACCGATAAGTGCTTCTTCGTAGGGACCTCGGCTATTGTGGGAGTCTTTGGGTGAGGCATTCCATGTTGTCGGTGCCACGGCTTGATAATTGGCAATAATGGAGTCTTCGATACGGATAAAATGCCCCAGCACTCCCCTTGGTACTTCAAAAAGCCCTCGTCCTTGACTCTCTTTTGGAAGCTCTTCAAAAACATATTTGGTCCATGTAGTCTCATCATAGTATTTAATATTTTCAATCAAATCACTCATCATATCAAAAAGATAATCACAGCATATTTGTGCCTCTACCGCTCTTGCCGCATTGCGTCCTATGGTCGTGGAAAAATCGATCAATTCCATCCCCGTTTTAGCCATGAACCGCTGCATATAAGGATCAATAACGGGAGATTTTTTTACTACCCCGACAATCATCCGAGCCAAGGGCCCTACCTCCATCACCTCTCCCCCATAACGGGGAGCTTTGACCCAGCTGTATTTTCCTTGGGATTTCAGCGTTCCGTCTTCGTTTAAATCGGTATAAAATGGGTTCGTCTCTCCCTCATACGGGGATAATGGCTTGTCATTCTCATACCACGATCGTGATGCCTCTTCGGTGATTTTCGATTCGTCAAACGGTGCTATAGCATCAAAATCGTGTCCCCGGATGACCCCGCTTTCAAAAAGCTGCTGCTGTTTGCCAAAACGGTATCCTCCGCAACACATAAAGTTTCCGATAGAGCGTCCCTCTCCGGCATTGATTGATTCGCGATACGCTTCCACGATCATCATCATATCGGGGACATATGCCCGTTCGATAAATTCTCGGGTCTCTTTGATAATAAAGATAAAATCATTAAGACGTTGGGGGTTCAGCATATCGGCAACACTCGTCACTCCTCCCACAACGAGATTTTGAGGATGAGGTGTTTTTCCGGCAAAAATTGCCACCGCTTTGGAAAGCTCACGCTGCAAACTCAGTGCCTCGAGATAGTGATTCATATGGACCAGATTTTGTTCAGGGCTAAGACGATAGGTTTTATGTCCCCAATAACCGTTGGCAAAAAGTCCCAGCCGTCCCGCTTTGACAAAACCGCTCAACTTCTCTTTGACGCTCTCCAAATGCTCCACAGAGTTACGGTAAGGATGATCGCTAAATTTTCGCGCTTCCTCTGATGCTTTGGTACAATCAGCCTCTAATGCGCTGGTAATGTCGACAAAATCGAGGGAATGGAGATGATAATAGTGGACCAGATGGTCTTGGACAAACAGCGACAATGTGACCAGATTACGGATAATTTCGGCATTACTTGGAATGGTAATCCCATACGCATCTTCTACCGCACTGATGGAAGCACGATAATGGACATTCGTACACACACCGCAGATGCGTTGAGCGATCAATCCGACATCTCTGGGGTCACGCCCTTTTAAAATCGTCTCGATCCCTCTAAAAAGCTGTCCCGATGCCCATGCTTCACGGATGATATTGTTCTCATCGATCTCTACTTCGATTCGCAAATGCCCTTCGATACGAGTGATGGGATCAATAACGATTTTTTTGTTACTCATGCGGCTTTTCCTTTAACTCTCTGTGATTCGCATACTCATCAAACGCTATTTTTCCCTGACCGCAGCCAAAACATCCATGCCCTACCTGTACCGGCCAGCTTGTCCCCTCATTGAACTTTACAAGCGAACAGTTTAGCTCGGCATAGGGCCCTTTGCAACCCATTTTAAACAGACACCATCCCTTTTTAGCCCCTTCATCACCCCATTCAAGGACAAACTCATCTGCATCATAATGCCCTCTGCGCTCACAATTATCATGGACGCGAAATCCATAGGCCCACTGCGGACGGTTTTTTGCATCCAGTTTTGGGAATTCATCAAACATCAGGTAATGCAAGAGTGTCCCTACGATATTGATCGGATTAACGGGACATCCAGGAAGATTGATGATATCCGTCCTCCCAAGCGCTTCGGAAACCCCAACCGCACCCGTCGGATTGGGTGCTGCTGCAACAACACCTCCATCAAATGCACACGATCCTACGGCTATGACTGCAGCTGCCTTTTGTGCCACACGCTGAAGCAGTGCATGTCCTGTTTCACCTTTACTTCCAATGCGTAAAAATTTTCCATCCAATCCAAGGGGTACCGCTCCCTCTACGATAAGGACGTATCTTCCACTATCATATTTAATAATATCATCAAGTACCGTTTCGGATTGATCCCCTGATCCCGCCATCAGCAACTCATGATAATCGAGTGAAATGTATTTAAGAATCAAATCGTCAATTTTTGGATGAGAGGATTTTATAAACCCTTCTGAATTTCCACTGCAATCGGCCAATTCGAGCCAAATGATCGGAATTTTATTGAGGAGGGTCACTCCCTCTTTGACGACATCTTCAAAGCCAGGGTGAAGGTCCATCGTGGCTGTGATCATCGAGATCCATTTATTGAATTCTTGACCCATCTCAAACGATTCCATGGCCTCCTCAAGATTTTCGACGCTGAGCTGATTTTTAGGATGGATGGCATTGTATTTAAGAATCCGTGCACGGACTCGTGCAACCTCTGCTTCTTTGGCATCGGCCTCTCTTTTGGATCGTAACTGCGCCGCTTGTACGGCATCGACCGGTGTTGCCGAAATTAAAGAGGAGATGTCTTGTTTACAGCGTCCGCAAACTCTCCCTGCATTGCTGTAGGGTTTTAATTCCGAAAAAGACGTCACGGCATTGGTCTTGATGATCTCAACAAGTTCTTCTTCATACACGCTTTCACAACTGCAAACAAGACGCCCTTTTTCACTCTTTAAACGGTTTGAATAGAGATAGTTTGGATCGATTTTTTGATTTTTCTCTATCAGCTGCTTTAAACGGATCAAATCAATATTGGTATTGATACCGATAAACCGTTTAAGCAGATCATGGTTGACGATGTATTGATCGATTCGATTTTCATGGGTTATAAGAATCGTTTCATTATCAGGATCTTTAGGATTGTAACTGGGTGATGTGACATCAGCAAATAAAAACGATCCTACTTTAAGTCCATCGATAGAGACTTCTCGCGAGAACTCTTTTGTGGGCAAACCTAAAATAGCCGCGATGGCCACATCGGCTTCTAGGGTACACTCCTTGACCCGTCCTGCAATAAATCCGCTGGTCCGTAACTGCGCCGCTTCTCCAACACAATAAACATCAAAGTCAGAGGTACGCATGAATTCGTTGACCAAAATCCCTTTATCGCATTCAAGTGTTTCACGCGCAAAAGAGATATTAGGGTCGATTCCGACCCCAAAGATAAGAAACGGATTGTCAATGAGCGCTTGACGCGTCTGAATTTCAGTTATCTGATCCCCCACAATCTTTTTATTAAGAATCTCATCGTTAAACAAAATGCGTATTCTCGTATCGTGTTCAAAAATCCCTTTAAGCTGTTCCACCCCCTCACGGCTAAAATCGGATGAATACAAATAATCCTGACGGGCAATAACTGTAATCGATTTCGGCGAGGGGGTACGCATCAATGTATCAAGCAATTCGAGTCCGATGGGCCCTACTCCGACGATAACAACATTTTTCCCGATGATACCCTGCGCTATTTTTTCACTGTCTAACTCATTTCGAAACGTAGAAGCATTGCGGATGTTTTGAATATCAAAAAGGGTTTTCGGTTTTGAACCGGTGGCAATAATCAGCTTGTCGTAAGAAAATACGGCATGTTCGCTAAAAATACGTTTTGCAGACAGATCGATACTGCGTATCATTTGGTTGAGCTCAAGGCGTACATGAGAATTTAATTCAAGCGTGATCGATTCGACACATTGACTTTTGTCAATAAGGGCACAAAGATGAATTCGATCATAAGGAGGATGGGTCTCTTCAGAAACAATCACAACATCCGAATCAGGTGCTTTTTCCAGTATTGTATTGGCAAGATAGACCGCAGAGATACCACCGCCGACAATCACGATACGCATCGATATTCCCTCCCCTTCACTGTATAAGTTACATTATTATGCCGTAGATTGCTCTCTTTTAAACATTTTTATTCTCATTTCACCGTTTCGACAATGAGCGGTGATTCATTGAAAAATTTAAGATAGATCAAACGACGTTTGGGCGAATCGTAGACTCTAAAAAGCTCGCACTCTTCTCCAATGACATCGCTGTGGATGAGATAAAGAGATTCAGGTCTAAGCGGCAGAGCAATAGCATAGGCAGACTCCAAACGCACCAAGGTATTATTGTTCTTAAGAACGACCCAAAGCACATAAGGGTGATCGATCCCATACAGCGAACGGTTTGCCCCGCTTACCGAAACAACCGTAAACTCTTTGGTACTGCTGTCGGATATGCTAAGCGATTGCGGTCGATCGAAGTCGGTTCGCAACAGCGATACGATACGGTTTTTTCGCCCCACAGCCCCCTCTTTTTCTTTATAAAATCCCTGCTGTTTACGCAATTCATCGATCGTCCCGAACAACAAAACGGCAATAAGCCCAAAAAGGGCAATCGATACCAGCAGTTCTACGAGGGTAAATCCTTTTCTCATAGCTTTTCCCCTGCCCAAAGGCGGAAAAAAGGTCTGCTCTCCTGATCGTTTTTGAGAATCCCTTTTCCAACGGCGATCGAGTCCGTCACGTTGGTCGCATTGATCATCGTTGTAAAAGGGTCGATCGTCTCCAGGGGAAACAAATATATCTCATAGGTAAAAGCATTGAGGGATTCTTGGATACTAGGATGATCGATTTTATAGCGTGTTTGGAGCAGTTCAGAAACACTCATCGTTTGGGCGTGCATATCCTCGGTCACCATTCCCACGGCCAACCCCATCACCAACGAAGACTCAAAACGGCTTAAAAGATGCTCAGAGGTTCGAGACGCATTCGAAACCACCTGCAACAGTGCCAACGCCGCCACCGACGCAATCATCACCGCCACAAGCGTTTCAATCAATGAGAATCCCTTATTACTGCACGCCATAATAGTCATCCGATCTCAGAGGATAAGAGGCTTCATGAAACAAAAATTGTCTCACGGCTTCGTCACTATGTGCTACAAAAGGTTTATCGCGGCCCAAGGGGGTATAGACATAAAAACTCTGTTTGCTTTTTAGGATAAGAGGGGTAAATGTCCCATCAGGGCGAAGCGAGACCTCAAAACACCCCTGTCGCAGCTCCTCTCCAACACGTGTCACAACATTTCCCAAGGGCTTTAGCTCACCAAAATGGTCAAACCCATAGCGTACCGGTGCCTCCTGTGACGATAGATGGAGTGTCGCCAGTGCATCATCAGATGAATACACTCGACACTCTCGGCATGCTTCATCGCATACCATCCGGATCTCTCCCGAATGCTCCATTGCCCCAAGAGTACTTTTGATCGTCGAAATCGTCATGGTTGCCGCGGTGACCTTCTCTTTTTTTAAGGTAAACAAACCAATCGAATAGACGATACCGATAATCGTCATAACGACCAGCAATTCAAAAAGAGTCATCCCTGCGCGAAATCTTTTCACTATTTGCACTCAGAGAGTTTTTTATCCTTGTCTTCATCATTTCCGCCCTCTTTGCCATCTGCACCCAAAGAGATAATCTCGACTGCTTCATCGGTATTGAGATAAATATACGGTTTATTCCATGGATCTTTGGGAAGATTTTTGCCCTCGATATAACCGCTTGAAGCATAGGATGCGTACTCATTCTCATTAGGATTTTTAATCAATGCCTGCAATCCCTCTTCACTCGTAGGGTACGAACCGTTATCCACTTTGAACATTTTGAGACTTTCACTCAAACTTTTCATCTGGATACACACCAGTTTTTGTTTTGCCTCTTCGCTTTTTCCCGTGATATTAGGGATAACAAAAGACGCCAAAAGCCCTAAAATAATGATAACCACCATAATCTCGATCAGGGTAAACGCTTTTCTCATTCGAATTGTCTTCATTAAAGGTTTCCTCTTATCTTCTATCCGCTATACTTGCCATTGTATTCAAAAATTTAACAAAAATGGCTTAAATCTATGAAAAAAAGTGGAATTGTTTTAATGATGACACTGATACTCATAACGGTGATGATGGGGATTGTTTCGTTGATATTACTGCAAAGCGAAAAATTGCTGCGATTAGGGAACACCGGTTTTTCGCAAAGTTCAACGCTACGAATAATCAATGATCTGGAACAACAGCTCCCCTCTCTCCTTAGTTCAATTACCGGAGCGGAAGAACTCGATTTAGCCATGCGTCTGCCGCTTCAGCTGGAAACTAAAAAGGGAGATTTTATTCTTAAAGCCACCCTGACATCCCCCTATAACCGATTGAACATCAACCGTCTCATGAGCAGTGACGGAAATATCAGCAAACCCCATGTTGCGCTGATGATGAAAATATTTACAGAGCATCCGATCGCCGATCCGGATATGTTGCTTAATCTGGTTTTTGATACCATCGACTCGGATAGGGTAGAACGTGCAAAGGATACTGAAATCGCTGACTCCTCTCCCGATTTTAAAAACGGATCGATTGCAAATAAAGAACAGTTTAACCTCATTTTGGCACGTTATATCAAGATCACACATGATACAGCGGTATTATCGCTACCGTGGAAGAATTACATAGGCTACAAGGGAGAAAAGATGGATTTAAATGCAGTGAATGCACAAACATTGGCACTAATCCTCCCTGCGACGTCGCCTGAACAAATCCGTGCACTGACGCAGTATCGGACCAAAGCCTTTATCACCAAAGAAGAAGCCATTTCAGCACAATCGGCTCTGGCTCCTGTATTCGACACCTATTTTTTCATTTATCAGCCCAATACCTCCTATGATCTTCTTTGCGATGTGCGCATCAATGAAAACTCCCGAGAAGAACATCTAAAATTCCATTACAATCTTTTGGATAAGAAAGTACAACATCTTGAATTTCTATAAATTAGCGCAGAGTTACCGCTTCGTTTGTAAAAAATACCCTGTTTTGCGCCGTTTTATATGCCGTTCTAGCTCTTTGCTCTACGCCGATGAACTCCCCGCCACAATTCCTCAAAATACTGTTTTGATCCTCCCCCCAAGCGATTACTGGGCCCTTAACGCAACCTTGAACGTTAATACGCAAAAAGAGGCCGCTTTGTTTGGTCCGGCACTGTTTGACTTGGGTGAAGAATATCACTATGAAGCCCAAAAAATAGGATCAAACCACTATACCCTTATCGCCTATAACCCCACAGAAATCTCACTCAAACTCGAATCTCTTCAAGATTCGTCGCTGTTTGAAAAGATCACTTTTACGCAATGGGTTTTTGCCGATGAGCCTCGGCCGATACGCTTAAAAAACGGGAAGTATTTAACCACGCTTGAGGGGATAGTCATCGAAATCGATGCAAGCTATGTTCAGACCGATGATGCCATCAGTATGGACAACGCGTTAAACAAAGAGCACTTGTTTATCAAGACCATCCCGCTGGAGCGTTTATTGCCCACCAATATCACCCCAAAAACCCTCAAAACAACCCTGATTATTCTTTTGATTGTTTTAGGGAATCTGTTGTGGGGAATCGCTTTAAGCACAAAAGAATCCTCACGCCTCAGTGAGGCTTCGCAAGCCTTGCTGAATCGTTCCAAACTTCCTGAGACGTCCATCGAACGCGAAGCGATTTTGAGTTCTCTGGTCAAAAAGGAGGAAAAACAACTCCGACTTCGCCATCACTGTCTCCAAATCAGTGATATCCCCATCCAATCCACAGGCGCACTTATTCCACCTCCCACCGTTGAGAATACGCCCAGCCCTACAGCGATGGAAGGGGTCGTTCTCATCCCCGGATCAAAACCCGGAGAACCCAACCGTTTGTTAGTCGGAGGATCCTCGAGTGCGCCAGCGATTGCGTTACAGGGAAAAGGAATTGAGGAATTCATCTACGATGGTAACAGTATCAAACTCGTTCTCAACGAATCGGATCTCGATGCCAAAGATAAGCTCAAAAAAGCCTTTCGCAAAAAGTTTAAAAAAATCAAATTCAGTGAACACGGCAATCAACTTGAGGTTCGAATCCAATGAAAATCACCCCTGAAAAAATAGTCCCCTTAAGCGTAGTGATAACCTCTGTGTTGATCCTCCTTGGGGGGATTTTTGCATTAAGAGGAGTCTCCGAGAATGAACTCTCTTTGGAAAACTATACGACCTTGTCAAAACAAGTCTATGAGATTGAAACAATCAAAACACGCTGGTCGCATGAAGCATCTCAAAGCGATTTTGCCTATTTGACCGCGCATCCCAATTTGGTTAAAAATGAGAGACAAGGAGGAAGCATTACATTGGAGTTTAACCATCTTTCATCGAGTGAATTTAACACCATTGCCAACAAACTCCTCAACTCCATGCTCATCATTAAAAAGCTGACGCTTCAACGTAGCAGTGCTTCAAGAGGAATCATAATCGTGGAGCTTGAATCATGAAACGACTTTTTTACGCTCTATACATTTTCATCCTCGTTGTCGTGCTGATACCCAAAGAAAAGCTCTATTTTACCTTCGAGCAGATCCTCTCCCAAAAGAATATTTTTATCAGTGATGAGAGCTTTGACAACCGTCTGTTGTATCTGAATATCCAAACCCCAACGCTGATGATCGATAATCTAAAAATTGCGTCAATCGATAACATCCGTGTTTCTCCCTGGATTTTTTTCAATCGCATTACGATCACCTCGCTCTCCTTCTCCCCTCTCTACCGCCCGTTTTTTCCGGGAACCGTCGATGAGATCACCCTCACCTATTCCCTGTGGCACCCATTGAGTGTCCAAATTTACGGTGAAGGAGATTTTGGTCATTGCAGCGGTTCATTTGATCTGGTGGATCAGAAAATGAGAGTGGTCTTTAGCCCCCTTCCCCAGTTGCGACGCTATGCGCTGCTCGTCTCCAAACTGCATCATGAGAAGGAGGGGCTTGTCTATGAATCCAATTTTTAACGAATTGCATCTTCGACGCTTCAACTTGCTGGCATGGCCATTGGTTACGGCATGGAGTATCTCTACGATAGCGGGAATCTTTTTGTCTACCGCGAGTGTGGAAAAATTTCCATCCCCTTTTGAACCTTTTTTCGAGATTTATCATTTGGGAGAAAAATTTGGACTCTCCAATTACGGTAAAGCAACGATTAACACCAAAAAAGTGACCACAACAACGTTGGTCCCCGATGCCCATCGAATCAAAGCAATTTATCGCTCACCCTCCGACTCCTTTGTAAGTATCAGCGATGCGAGGGCAACCACCATTGTTCCATTGCACGGTGAGTACAAAGGGGTATTTCGTCTAATAGGTCTAAACGATACCTCTGCGATCTTTCGCGGATATGGCAAAACGTACCGTCTGCGATTGGGATACGATGACAACCTAAGCCGTCAAGAGGTTGTCACCCGCTCAATCTCCGATGGAACACAACCTGGAACCATCGAAAATGAATGGCGTACGATTGCGTATCAAACAATCAAAGAACACTTGGATAACCTCCAAAACATCGGAAAAACCATCGACATCACCCCAAGGCTAGAGGGATCAAAAATTTCCGGATTTCGGGTCAATACGATCGCTGAAACCTCTATATTTTCTCAGCTTGGCATTCTCAAAGGGGATGTCATCCAATCGGTCAACAATAAAAAACTCGAGTCGTACGCCGACGCATTAGCTGTTGTGAGTCAACTGCCCAGGCTTCGAAGTATCCGTATTACCGTACTGCGCAATAATCTCCAAAAGGATATCGTCTATGAAATCACCCGTTAAAACTTTGCTCATATCGATCTCACTCGCGGCTCTTTTAGCCGCGGCTCCTGTCAAAAATGAAAAAATTTCCCTTGCCATTGATGGAATGGGGATCACCGATTTGATCAAGCTTGTCGCCGCTACAACGCATAAAAATATTTTTATCGGTGAGGAAATTCCGGGCACCATCAGTTACGCCGGCAACAAACCCATCTATAAAAAAGATCTTTTCACTATTTTGCAAAGCACCCTCGATGCCAAGG
>DASUNE010000145.1:0-4898 GCA_036277315.1 Sulfuricurvum sp. | reverse complement strand
TTTTCAAAAAAGGGTCTAAGTCGATTGGATTGTTGCATTCATAACTCCTTAACGGTGGCGATCAGAGATCACAACGGATTTCTGGGCATCAAATTTTTCGACCATAAAGACACCGCCTTCTTCTTGATAAACCAAAGAGGTATCCGGCTCGCCTTGACTAATATCAGCGCCGCGAGGCACTTCGTGACCCAAACGTGAAAAACGCTCCGTATCGTAACGGTCTATGCGTGCCGGATCACGGTTTTCAGGTCCGATAATCTCTCTAGCTTCTTTTCCGAAGATTTTATCGACTTCATACCATGCCGCAAATTCATCGCCTTGAAGCGGATAGGTTTTACGCAACGGGAATCCTTCCCAATCATCGGGCATCAAGATACGTTTCATAAAGGGGTGATTGTTAACAACGACACCGAACATATCGTACATCTCACGCTCGGACCAGTCGGCACTGCGGAAAAGCTTTTCAACGCTTTGGATCGACTCTTTTTCATCGATTTTGCACTTGATACGCAAACGCTTGCGCTTGCTCATACTGAGCATTTGATAGAAAATCTCAAATTTTCCCTCTTTGGCAAGCCAATCAATCGCAGACATCTCAGAGAGCTGTGTGTACTCACGCTCATTTTTGAGCATTTCAAGGACCGCAAAATTATCTGCAGCATTGATGATAACGACCATCTGCTCCACTTGGATATAGGCATCCAAAACCTCAAATTTTGCTTTGATTGCTTCGAGATCTGCTTCAAATATGGCATCACTGCTGACGTCGTGTTTGGCTACTTGCGGAGCGACCCAGAAACGGTCTGTATAGTACGGCTTTGCTTGTACGTTGTCTTTTGGCGTATAGGCTCTCATTACATCAACCTTTTTGGCTTTTGAGCACGAGATGCACTCTCACGACGAATTTTTTGCTGAAGCATCATCACCCCGTATTGCAATGTTTCAGGTCGAGGTGCACACCCGGGAAGATACAAATCCACAGGAATAACACGATCCACACCTTGTACCGTTGCGTAGGTATTAAACATCCCGCCCGTATTGGCACATGAACCCATGGAGATAACCCATTTTGGCTCTGTCATCTGATCGTACAAACGGCGAATAAACTCTGCATGCTTTTTTGTCAACGTTCCCGCAACGATCATTAACTCTGCTTGACGCGGAGAAGCACGAAAAATTGTCCCGAAACGGTCGAAGTCATAACGAGATGCGCCCGAAGCCATCATCTCAATACCGCAACACGCCAATCCATACGTCAATGCCCACAGAGAGTTAGAGCGGCCCCAGTTGACGACCTTGTCAATCGTCGTCAATGCGACGGGAAGACCGCCGTCTTTTAAATAATTTACTTGATGTTGTGCCATTCGAGCGCTCCTTTTTTCCACGCATAAACAAATCCGATGGCCAAGAGAAGAATGAACATCATCATCTCGGCAAAACCAAACCATCCCAGCAATTTAAAATCAATCGCCCACGGAAACATAAAAACAATCTCTACGTCAAACAATAAAAACAGCAATGCGAACAGATAAAACTGCGTCGATATACGGTTTGGCTGCCGACTGACCTCCGGTCCGCACTCATACGGAGAAAGTTTTATTTTTTCCGTGTCTTTAGCCGCTAATGCGCGGCTGGCTAAGCGTGCAAGTACCGTTGTTGCATAAAATGCCCCAAACGTAAGTACAAACAGCACAAATACCCCAAAATAAGGATTTGCTACGTTGTAGTGCTCCATGAGTCCGACCTTTTCGTAATGATGGTTTGCCTGCATTTCAACGTGCAGGAAATAAACAATTATTGCACTATAACCAAGTTTTAGTTAAACAAGCCCTTATAGAATGCAACTTATTTACCCTCTGTTACTTTTATAAACACCTATGTTTTATAGTCAATGATATTTGTTAAATTATGTAACAAAACTGCACTTTTTCTTGTGACTAATAGTAATTTTTGGAAGTAAGAATGGGGTCAGAATATGAAATCAGGTGGATTATTGAATGGATTCACTGGGGTATGTATTTTATGTTACCAAAGGAAACAAAATGGAAGGGTGGTGCGCCTTACAGGACTCGAACCTGTGGCCCTCAGCTTAGGAAGCCGATGCTCTATCCATCTGAGCTAAAAGCGCATAAAATAAACGGTATATCAAAGAAAGGAAAAGTCCTCTCCTTTAACGATTCAAAAATCCTACGGATTTTTCATTGTCAAAACTGCCTTGCTTCTCTTTACGGATTTCATCTTCAAAATCACTCAACGTAAACACGGCATTATCCCGTGCAGCGACATTATAAGCGGTATTTTTAACAATTAGATTAATCTGCCCTCCCGTTAGCGGATGATGCGCAAGTGCCGCAATGTCAAATCCCTCTTCGAAGGGGGCGTTTTTAGGAAGCATCATCGTCCACAGTTTCAATCGCTGTTTTTGATCCGGCTTTTTGAACTCGATCTTATAGTTAAAACGACGCGAAAAGGCTTGGTCAATGTTCTCCAGCAAATTGGTCGTCGCGATCAAAATACCTTGAAATTTTTCGATTTGCTCCAAAAAGATGTTTTGCATCTGATTGTGCATTTGATCGGCAGACGAACCGACACCGGCTGAACGGGATGCCAAAAACTGATCGGCTTCATTGAGCAGCAAAATCGGCTCTGTTTTGGTTTGTTTGGTCAAGTCCGAATAGGTATCAAAAATCTTACGGACATTTTTTTCCGATTCGCCCACGTACATCGAAAGGATTTTAGAACAATCAAAACTCAACACTTGCCGCTTGAGCGAGCGTGAAAGCGAATGCGCGGTCAAAGTTTTTCCAGTACCCGGAGGGCCGTAAAAAATGATCCGAGCATCGATTCCTGCTTTTTTATCTTTGACACCCCATTGATGCAGACGGCTTATCACCTCTTTGTCCAGCTGGCGCATCAAATTTTGAAGAGTTTTTTCCGTCGAAGGGTTCAAAACCACATTTTCCAATGACGTCGCAGGCTCGATCAGCTCGAAAATCTCTTGCTCTTTGATGAGCATATCGAGCTTGAGTTTGCTTGCTTTTTTCTTTTTTTGCGGATGCATGATCGACTGTAGTACCTCATCGACAATGTAAAATGCACGGCTAATACCGCCGAAAGGATTGAGCATCTCTTCATAGTCAATCACGTCATCGTTGATAAGCCGCGCGCCGTCTTCGAGCAATGCACGATTTTTAATCCGCTCATAGTCATCGAAACTGATCAGATCGATGAGGGTATTCATCTCCCGTAAATTTCCCTCGGTAGCACTGTACTCCTCTTTAAGCAACGCTAAAAAGATAACCTGCTCTTTAGGTTCAAGCTTTTTTTGTTTGAAAAAACGATCCAGCACCACATCTTGCGACGTTTGGGCGATCCGCTCATCGATCCGTTTTTCCAACAAATCAAGCTTGCTTTGAATACGGTTTACCCCTAACGAATGGTCACTTCCGCTATTCCTTGAAATCGACATTTTTTGGTACAGCTCGATACGAAAAAACTGGTCTTGGAGATATTCCAGATGATCTGCATACGGTTTTATCTCAGGAAGCGTCATCTCTAATGATCCCTCTTCGAGTAGTTTCATAAAAATAGACGTAAGGGCTACAGGGGTATTAAAAAGTTCTAACTGCGAAAGCTCATTGATTTTTATCGGTGTAAACGAGTGGTGCGTAATCCATCCAAGCTCCAGCAGTGTTTTTACTTCTCCGAAATGGGATAAATAATCATAATTATCGGCGCCGTAAATTTCTTGAAGCAATTCAGAAACAGTAACGTCTTCTTGGGATTGCACAAATTTACTAGTCAACAGCTGTAAGATTTTTGCTTCATCTACGGTACATTTGAGTTGCGCAAAAATATGGCTTTTCTCTATGTTTTTATTGTCTAAAAAGTCGATTAAATATTTCAATGGTTTCCTTATTCTTATCGGATCATGCCATAAAGCAGTGAGATCTCTTGTGCCCAAATCGTTTCATCGATGGTTTCAAGGACGAGGGGGATATCATCCATACGCGGATCATTCATCAAAAATCCAAACGCATCCAATCCTATTTTTCCCTTTCCGAGTGAATCATGCCGATCCACATGGCTTCCCAAATCGGGTTTAGAGTCATTGATATGCATCCCTTTGAGATACTTAAACCCTATGATTGTATCAAATTCTTCCCATGTTGCATCATAGGTTTCACGCGTACGGATATCATACCCTGCGGTAAACATATGGCACGTATCGATGCAGACACCCACCCGCGATTTATCTTCGATTCGCTCAATAATAGCCGCGATGTGCTCGAATCTCCATCCCAGATTGCTCCCCTGACCCGCCGTATTTTCGATGGTGAGATTGACCCCTTCAACCATCTTAATCGCCTCATTCATACTCATCGCGATACGGTCAATGCACTCCTCTTCGGTGATTTGTTTGAGATGGCTTCCGGGATGGAAGTTGAGACGATCCAGCCCCAACTGCGAACAGCGCTGCAGCTCATCGATAAACGCCTCCAGCGATTTTTGCCGCTTCTCTTCTTCAGGATGGCCCAGATTAATCAAATACGAATCGTGAGGTAAAATATGTCGTGGCAAAATACCGCTTTTTGCCAAATTGTCTTTAAACAATCCAAGCGTCTCATCATCAAGAGGTTTTGCTGCCCATTGTTTTTGATTTTTGGTAAAAAGGGCAAACGCTTTCGCTCCGATTTTCATGGCATTGAGAGGGGCGTTAAAAACTCCGCCCGAAGCAGAGACGTGTGCGCCGACGTATTTAGACATAATGTTTCCTAGTTTCAAGTGTGTCATTTTAACACAGCTTGCTAGTACCCTTACTGAGTCTCATTGGTATCCACACTATCACTGATTTTAATCATCAATCCATTCAAGCGGTCTTTAAAGTACGTTTCGGA
>DASUNE010000144.1:0-30361 GCA_036277315.1 Sulfuricurvum sp. | reverse complement strand
GGTATCCTCATCTCTCGTATTACAGGACTTGTTCGAGACATTCTTATGACATCGGTTCTAGGTGTCAATGTATGGAGCGATATTTTCTTGATGGCATTTAAATTTCCCAATCTTTTTCGCCGTATCTTCGCTGAGGGATCCTTCACCCAAAGTTTTATGCCTTCGTATATCGCATCCAATCAAAAAAGTGTTTTTGCGGTGGCTATTTTTATCCGTTTTATGGCTTTTATTGTTGCTTTATCCTTCTTGGTGACCCTGTTTCCTGAATTTTTCACCAAACTTCTGGCGTGGGATTGGGATCACGAGCTGATCTCCAAAACAGCTCCCCTTACCGCCATTAATTTTTGGTATCTGGATCTCATCTTTATTGTCACGTTTTTAGGAACACTGCTGCAACACAAAGAACATTTTTTCACCACTGCCTTTTCTACTGTTTGGCTCAATGTCGCAATGGTTGCAGCCTTGATCTTATTTACCCACTCAGACCCAAAGACCATCGTTTATGCTCTTAGTTTTTCGATTCTTATCGGCGGATTGCTGCAAGTACTCACCCATCTCTATTCAATCCGTCAACAAGGGCTTATGAAGATACTCATCGGGGGATTCAAATATCAAAAGACCAAAGACGTCAAAGCGGAAGAATCCAAATTTGCTTCTCTCTTTTTTCCTTCACTTCTGGGAAATTCCACCGCACAAATCGCATCTTTCATCGATACCAGTTTAGCCTCATTTTTGGCGGCAGGGTCCGTATCGTATCTCTTTTATGCCAACCGAATTTTTCAGCTCCCCTTTGCCATTATCGCACTGGCGATCACCACCGCATTGTTTCCAAGAATTGCCAAAGCCATCAAAAATGAGAACCCTACCCTGGCGTATAAAAATCTTTACAAAGCCTTTTGGCTGCTAAATGCGTTGTTGGGACTATCCGTTTTAGGAGGGATGCTCTTAGCCGAGCCGATTATTTGGCTTTTGTTTGAGAGAGGCAATTTTACGATACAAGACACGTACAATACCGCGGATGTTTTGATGATGTATATGGTGGGATTGATCCCCTTTGGACTCGCAAAACTTTTTTCCCTCTACCTTTATGCACAGCACAAACACCTCAAGGCAGCCAAAATAGCCGCCGTTTCGCTCATCATCAATGTTATCTGCTCCGTTTTGCTTATGAAACCAATGGGGGCAGCCGGATTAGCGCTGGCAGGAAGTATCGGCGGTGCGGTACAGCTGATCCTCACGATCCGAGAAGTCGGATTTGAACTCTTCTTAAACCTTTTAAAAACAAAGGTAACCGTCTATTTTATTGCGGCTATGGCGGTTTTTGGAGTTGTATTTTACACTTTAAACAATTTTTTGATAGACTTGATACGATAAAAGGCAATTGAATATGGTTATTTATGACAGCGTAAAAAAAACAAAATGTACATTTGAATCTCTCATCGAGGGGAAAGTATCTCTCTATGTCTGCGGACCGACCGTCTATGATGACGCCCACTTGGGACACGCCAAAAGTGCGCTAGTATTTGATCTCTTGCGACGTGTTTTGGAAGCCCAAGGGTACGAAGTCACGTACGCTCGCAACATTACCGATATTGATGACAAAATCATCAATAAGGCGCGTGAGCTTGGCGTTACTACCAACGAGATAGCGTCTCGCTACACCGATGCCTATCATCGCGATATGGATGCAATCGGCGTACGAACTCCGACACTGGAGCCAAAAGCAACCGAATCCATAGATGCAATGAGTGAAATGATCCAAAAACTCATGGCCAAAGGTCACGCCTACCAAATCAGCAACGACGATGTCTATTTCAATACCTCCAGCGACAAACACTACCTTAGTCTTTCCAATCGACAAAGCCTGGAAAATATCAGCCGTGTCGAAAAAGTAAGTGAAAAAAAGAATGAAGCCGACTTTGCCCTCTGGAAAGCGGTGCATGATGAAAGTGTTGCTTTTGATTCTCCGTTGGGACGGGGACGTCCGGGATGGCATTTGGAGTGCTCCGCAATGATCGAACAGCATCTGGCCATTCAGGGGTCAGCGTACGCCATCGACATTCACGGAGGAGGAGCCGATCTACTCTTTCCCCATCATGAGAATGAAGCAGCGCAAACCCGTTGTGCCACCAACCATGAACTCGCCCGATATTGGATTCACAATGGATTTATCAATGTCAACGGCGAAAAAATGTCCAAGAGTTTAGGAAACAGTTTTTTCCTCAAAGATGCCCTCAAAGTGTACGACGGCGAAGTTCTCCGCTTTTATCTTTTAAGCACCCATTACCGTGGGGATTTCAACTTCAATGAAGAAGATCTCATCGCCTCTAAAAAACGGCTTGACCGCTTGTATCGCCTGAAAAAACGTCTCTTTGGACTTACCGCTGAACTCATCGAGACTGAGTTTAAACACTCTCTTCTCGAGGCACTGAGCGATGATTTGAACGTCTCCAAAGCCTATGCCCTTATTGATGAGTTAATATCGACATCCAATGATGCACTCGATGCCAATCCTAAAGATAAACTCTATCGGCAATCCCTGCTCTCTTCGCTAGCCGCCATCGAAACCATACTGGGCTTTGGAGGGGAAAATCCTTACACCTATTTTCAGTTTGGAGTGGATGAGGAAACAAAATCAAAAATCGATGCACTGATCGCAAAGCGCACTCTTGCCAAACAAAACAAAGACTTTGCTTTGTCCGATAGCGTTCGAGACGAACTTACGGCATTGGGAATCTCCATCATGGATACCGTATCAGGAACTTTTTGGGAGCGTCGAGAGTGAAGTTTAAAGACATCTACAAACGTTTCTGGCCGTACGTCCGAGGATATAAATTTCACTACTTTATGGTTCTCATTGGCATATTGCTCACCGTTACTGCAACAGCCGGAACAGCGCACATTATGCAGCCTCTCATGGATAACATGTTCATCAAAAAAGAGCAAGAGATGCTCTATATCATCCCTCTGTTACTGATTGGGATTTATATTTTCAAATCGATCGGCCGCTACATTCAAGCCGTCTTTACAACCTATATCGGTATGCATATTGTCTCACGGCTGCGTGAAGATCTTTTAGAAAAAATACTGTATATGGATATGCACTTTCTCTATACCAATAGAAGCGGAGAACTTATTTCTCGCATCACAAACGATATTGCACGTGTCCAGTATTTTGTATCAAAAATGCTTCCCGAACTGATCCAAGAGAGTTTTACGGTCATTGCCTTAGTCGGATACGTCATTTATCTTAACCCGACATTGGCGTTTTGGGCTCTTTTCGTGATGCCGGTCATTATTTTGCCATTGCTCCAAATCACACGACGGCTCAAACGTCTCTCTCACCGTTCTCAAGAAAAGAATGCGGACTTAATGACACGGCTCACCGAAGTGTTTAACAACAGTGAAATCATCAAATCCAATTCCACTGAGTATTATGAAATAACCCGTTTTCGAGAAGACAACGAACGCTTTTTCACTCTCAATATGAAAGCAACCTATACCTCGGAACTCGTTTCCCCACTCATGGAGATCATTGCTGCTGTTGGGTTGGCAGCTGTTATTTTTGTCGGAGGGAAAGAGGTTTATTCAGGCGCAATGAGCGTAGGAGAGTTTACCGCTTTTTTAACCGCTGTGGGCTTGGTCTTTCAACCGCTTCGCCGTGTCAGCTCTATATACAGCAAAATCCAAGATGCACAAGCAGCAAGCGAACGTGTTTTTCATATTTTTGATATTAATAATGCCATTGTAGACGGTCCAATGACGTTGGAAGAGCCTATTTCATCGATAATATTTGACCATGTCACCCTGAATTTTGGAGACAAAACAGCCGTTTCCAATCTTGATCTTACGATTGAATCCGGCCAAAACATTGCGCTTGTGGGACAAAGCGGGGGAGGGAAAAGTACTCTCATCAATCTTTTGCTCCGTTTTTATGATCCGGATAATGGGAAAATTCTCGTCAACAATCGTTTGCTCACGCAGTATACCCAACGCTCTCTTCGACACCAGATTGCTACCGTTTCTCAACGTGTTTACATCTTCCAAGATACCCTTGCAGCCAATGTCGCTTACGGAGACGATATTAATGAATCTCGGGTCATAGAGGCACTTAAAATGGCGGATGCCCTCGATTTTGCTGAAAAATTGCCCGAGGGAATTTATACCATGATGCAAGAATTCGGCGCCAACCTTTCAGGGGGTCAGCGGCAACGATTAGCCATTGCCCGTGCTATCTATAAACATGCGTCACTTCTTATCCTCGATGAAGCCACAAGCGCGCTTGACAATGAAAGTGAAAAACGGATACAAAAGGCCTTGAAAACGTACGCTAAAGACAAAATCACCATCACCATTGCCCATCGATTAAGTACCATTGAACATGCGGATGTCATTTTATATTTTGACTCGGGAAAAATCATTGCACGCGGTACGCATCAAAATCTGCTCGAAACATCCGAAGCCTATCGCAGGCTCACCGGTGAGATGAACTAAGGATAATTTGAGTATAATCGCTCTTATTTACTACAAAAGTATTTTGGTGGAGACGCAATGATTGACTATGAAACATTAAAGCCATGGCTCTTTAAATTACAGCCTGAAACCGCCCACACATTGGGTGCTCTTGCTTTACGAGGCGTCGGATTTTGTCCCCCTTTGTTTAATCCAATGATCACCAAAAACTTTATCTCCCACCCTTCTCTTACCCAAGAGCTTTTTGGACGGACCTTTCTAAATCCCGTAGGTCTTGCCGCCGGATTTGACAAAAATGCCACCATGATCGAGGGCAGTGTCGCTATGGGCTTTGGTTTCAGTGAAATCGGTACCCTCACCCCCAAACCTCAAGAAGGGAATCCAAGACCCCGTCTTTGGAGACACATCGAAGAAGAATCGATTCAAAATGCGATGGGCTTCAACAACGACGGACTCTTTCGTATTTCTCATCGCCTTAAAAACATTTACCCGTTTAGTACCCCCATCGGTGTCAATATCGGAAAGAATAAGACCACTTCCGAAGAAAATGCCCTTAAAGACTATATCACACTCATAAAAGCACTCCATCCTTATGCCGATTATATGGTCATTAATATCTCTTCCCCGAACACTCCCGGATTGCGTGATCTTCAAAACGAAGAGTTCATCAGCGAACTCTTCACTCAAGCAAAAATGCTGACCTCCAAGCCTATTTTGCTAAAGATCTCTCCTGACATGAATGAAGATCAAGCGGTAAACCTTTGCGTACACGCGGTCCAAAACGGTGCGGATGGAATTATCGCCACAAACACCACCATCGATTATTCTCTCGTGAGCGAACCCGAAGAGATTGGCGGGATAAGCGGAGAAGTCTTGCGTGAACGAAGTTTTTATATTTTTGACGCGATTGCACGTGAATTGTTTGGTAAAACAACGTTGATCAGCGTGGGCGGAATCTCTACTCCTGAAGAGGCCTATCGCCGAATCCGCGCAGGGGCATCGTTGGTTCAGATTTATACGTCACTTATTTACAAAGGTCCTGAGGTTGTTGAAGAGATCAATAACGGACTGATCGATTTGCTCGCACTCGACGGCTACACTTCTATCAGTGAAGCCATCGGTGCTGATCGCGTATGAAACCATTTTTCGCATACTTTTTTTTACTAGGAACCCTTATGGCCTCATCATTGCCGCACTATGAAACCAAAATACTTGATAATGGACTGCAAGTTGTAGCCATTCCGATGGAAAATAATTCCAATGTTATCTCTACCGATATTTTTTACAAAGTCGGAAGCCGTAACGAAGTCATGGGCAAAAGCGGTATCGCCCATATGCTCGAGCATATGAACTTTAAATCGACCAAAAACCTAAAAGCAGGTGAGTTTGACGAAGAGGTTAAAAGTATTGGAGGAATGAATAACGCATCCACCGGTTTTGACCACACCCACTATTACATCAAATCCAGCAGTGAAAATATGGGTAAATCCCTGACTCTTTTTGCCGAGTTGATGCAAAACCTCAACCTCAAAGACGAAGAGTTTCAACCCGAACGCAATGTCGTCGCGGAAGAGCGCCGCTGGAGAACGGACAATAATCCAATGGGATATTTGTATTTTCGTCTCTTTAACAGTGCCTACATCTATCACCCGTATCACTGGACGCCGATTGGATTCATGAATGATATACAAACATGGACCCTTGAAGACATCCAAAAATTTCACGCAACCTATTATCAGCCAAAAAATGCCATTTTAGTCGTGACCGGAGATATTAAACCAAAAAATGTTTTTAAAGAAGCAGAAAAACATTTTGGTAAAATTTCAAACAGTGTTGAAATCCCCGTGGTAAAAACCATTGAACCGCAGCAAGATGGCGCAAGGCGTGTGGAAGTCCAAAAAGAGAGTGAAGTCGAGATGATCGCCATCTCGTTTCCCATCCCAAATTTTCAGCACGCCGATCAGCCTAAACTCTCCGCATTGAGTGAATTGCTAAGCTCGGGGAAAAGCTCACGATTGTATCGCACCCTCGTAGATGAAAAACGTCTTGTCAATCAGATTCATGCTTACAATATGGAAACCATTGATCCGGGAGTCTTTTTATTTTTAGCCATTGCCAACAAAGGTGTCAGTGCTGAAAAGATTGAAAAAGAGATTTGGAAAGAGATTGGAAAACTGAAAAAAGAAGGGGTCAAACAAAGCGAATTGGACAAAGTCAAAATCAGCACCAAATCCGATTTTATCCACTCTCTTGAGAGCTCGACATCGGTTGCTGAGCTCTTTGGAGGCTATCTTTCACGTGGAGATCTGGGACCATTGGAACGCTATGAAGATGCCATCAATGCCCTCACGTCAAAAGATATCAAAGAAGTTGCCAAGCTTTATTTCAAACCCGAACAATCAACGACGATCATTTTGCGAAAAGGTAAAAAATGAATTTAGTAACAGGCTCTACGACGGCTTTAATCACCCCTTTTAAAAACGGAAAATTGGATGAGCAAAAATACGCTGATCTCATCAAAAGACAAATCAAACATGGGATCAATGCGGTATGCCCAGTAGGCACGACCGGTGAGAGTGCGACTCTAAGCTATGACGAAGACCGTATCTGTATGGAAATCGCGGTATCGGTCTGCAAAGGGACCCATACAAAAGTGTTAGCAGGTGCCGGAAGCAACTCTACCGCCGAAGCGATTGAAGCAGCTAAAACTGCTCAAGCGTGCGGTGTCGATGCCATTTTCTCCGTTGCTCCCTACTACAATAAACCTTCCCAAGAGGGGCTCTATCAACACTATAAAGCGATTGCTCAGTCTGTACCGGAAATGCCGTTTATGCTTTATAACGTACCGGGACGAACCGTAGTCGATATCAGCGCTGACACCGTTATACGATTATTCGATGATGTCAAGAACATTTACGGTATCAAAGAAGCAACAGGGAGCATAGAGCGAACCATCGAACTGCTCTCACGCAGACCTGATCTCAAAGTATTTTCCGGCGATGATGCGATTGATTACGCCATATTAGCCAATGGGGGAGCCGGGATAACCTCGGTTACGTCCAACCTTTTACCAGACCTGAAAAGCCAATTGGTTGTCAAAGCGTTGGCCGGCGACTTCAAAGGTTCAAAAGAGATCAACAATGCACTCTATCCTATCAATAAAGTTCTCTTTTTAGAATCAAACCCTGTGATGATCAAAGCGGCTATGTACATCACAGGTCTTATTGATACGTTGGAATATCGTCTGCCGTTGGTACCGCCATCCAATGAAAATCTCAAACGTCTCGAAGAAGTCATAAAAAATTATACAATTGTAGGAGCATAAAAGAATGGAAAATATGAAAGGCAAAACACTGGTAATTACCGGAGCCACAAAGGGTATAGGTCAAGCTATCGCTGAAAAGTTTGCACAAAAAGGTGTCAATGTCGCGTTTACGTACAATTCCAATGGTGAGACTGCAGCCGTATTGGCACAAGAGCTGGAGAACAAATACGGTATCAAAGCGCGTGCTTATCCTCTTAATATTTTAGAAACAGACGAGTTTAAACCTCTTTTTGAAGCCATCGACGCCGACTTTGACCGGGTAGACTTTTTTGTTAGCAATGCGATGATCTACGGCCGTCCTGTTGTCGGCGGATACGGCAAATTCATGCGTCTTAAACCACGAGGACTTAATAATATCTACACGGCTACCGTAAACGCGTTTGTCGTCGGAACCCAAGAAGCGGCAAAACGGATGGAAAAAGTGGGCGGCGGAGCAGTCGTCACAATGTCCAGTACCGGAAATCTCATCTACATCGAAAACTATGCAGGTCACGGAACGAACAAAGCAGCCGTTGAAGCGATGAGCCGCTATGCCGCTGTTGAGCTTGGAGAGATGAATATCCGTGTCAATGCCGTTTCAGGCGGTCCGATCGACACCGATGCCCTCAAAGCCTTTACCAACTACGAAGAGGTCAAAGCCGAAACCATCCGTCGCTCTGCGATGAACCGCATGGGAAGCCCTAACGACATCGCCGGTGCCGTTTATTTCCTCTGTACCGAAGAAGCTAGCTGGATTACGGGTCAAACGATCGTCGTTGATGGTGGGACCACCTTTAGATGATCAACATCCCGAATATTTTAGCCTTCATTCGTCTCCTTATCGCCCCTTTGATGTTTTGGGTGATTCTCACTCCGGAGCTCTTTATCGATCAAGGTTTTCACATATCATGGAGCTACTACACCGCGGCTTTGCTTTTTGTCATTGCCAGTGTGACCGATTTTTTTGACGGCTACATTGCCCGTGAACTGGATCAAATCACCATCGTAGGACAGATTCTCGATCCTCTCGCCGATAAAATGCTTACCCTTGCCGCCTTTTTAGGATTGATGCTTATGAATCCTGAAGTATCTGCATGGGCGATCTACATCATCCTCGGACGTGAATTGTTCATTACCAGTCTACGCACTCTCTCTGTCTCTATTGGAATCGATGTCAGTGCCTCCTTTTTAGGCAAAGTCAAGACGGTCGTTCAAATGATCGCGATTGGCTTTTTATTGATGCACTGGCAAAGCGGTTCATCTATTTTATGGCTTGCAGTTGCCGTTACGGTCTATTCGGGCGGTGAATATCTTGTCGCTTTTGCCAAAGCCTATCAAAAAAGAGAGATACCATGAGCTGGCTGGTTGCCCTTTTAGTCTTATCCCTTCTTATCTTTCTCCACGAGTTGGGACATTACAGTGCCGCTCGCTTTTTCGGTGTCTATGTCGAAGTCTTTAGCATCGGATTTGGAAAAAAACTGGCTTCCTTTAAAGCCTTTGGGACCCAGTGGCAAATATCCGCTATTCCATTGGGAGGCTATGTCAAAATGAAGGGTCAAGACGATCTTGATCCTGCGGCCGTCAGCACTGATAATGACAGCTACAACAGCAAAAAGCCGTGGCAGCGTATCATCATTCTTCTTGCCGGTCCAATGGCCAATTTTCTCACCGCATGGGTTCTTTTTTATGCCATCGCGCTGGGCGGTCCTCAGGCACTCTCGCCCGTTATCGGCGACATCGTCAAAGACTCGCCCGCTCACGTTGGAGGCCTACAAAAAAATGACACCATTACCGCGATCAACGGTGAGCGTATCACCCAATGGGATGAAATTTCCGACATTATCCAATCCTCCACGGGAACACTCACGCTGACTGTTGAGCGCAACGAATCTCTTCTCTTTCTTACGCTTCATCCAAAAATCAGTGAATCCACCACTATTTTCAAAGAAAAAGTCCAGCGACGGATGGTAGGAATCGCCCCCTCCGGTAAAACCCATACCCTCACGCTTGGTTTTCTTGAAACACTGGAATATGCATCGATCCAAACCTATAACACCTCATTTTTAATTTTTCAAAGTGTCCAAAAACTTCTCACCGGAGTGGTTCCTGCCAAGGAAGTGGGCGGTGTGGTGAGCATCGTCCAAATCACTGCCGATGCGACTTCTTACGGATGGATGAGCCTCTTTTTCTTTGCCGCACTGATTTCCGTCAATCTGGGGGTTTTAAACCTTCTCCCCATCCCTGCGCTGGATGGAGGACATATTGTTTTCAATCTTTATGAAATGATTCGACGACGTGCCCCCAGTGAAGAGGTTATTGCGAAACTTACTATTGGCGGATGGGTTTTATTGATGGGGCTGATGGCTTTAGGACTTTACAATGATATTACAAGGCTTGCACAATGACGACTTTGGAACAAAAACTTCACTTTGACACCATCATCGAAAAAATTGAAAAAGCACGTCTTCGTGTCAGCGATCACCACATCGTTAAAATCGTTGCCGCCAGCAAATATGTCGGAGTAGAAGAGATACAATCCCTTTACGAAATCGGTCAGCGGGCATTTGGCGAAAACAAAGTTCAAGACATGAAAATCAAATCGGATGCCCTCCAAAACTTACCGCTCGAATGGCATTTCATCGGAAACTTGCAAAAAAACAAGATCAACCAGCTTTTATCCATGGACCCATACCTTCTTCATTCGATTGATTCAATTGATCTTGCAATCGCACTCAATGAACGCCTCGAACGTGAAGGAAAAAAACTTCGTGCATTGGTACAGGTAAATTCAGCCTACGAAGAGAGTAAATTTGGATTTAGTCCGGATGAATATCTTGATGCCTATGCGCAAATCACTCTGTTGTGCCCTCATATTCATCTAATGGGTATTATGAGTATCGGGGCGCACAGTGATGAGACGAAAACGATCCAAAAAAGCTTTGAAATCACCCATTCATTGTATGAACAACTTCCCAATGCAACCATTTGCTCTATGGGTATGAGCGGAGATTTTGAACTGGCAATCCAATGCGGTTCGAACCTTGTTCGTCTTGGAAGCATCCTTTTTAAACAAAAATAGTTTTTTAAGATTTGATTAATCATATTGATTTATTTCTGCTATAATTATAGTATTAATTGATAATCAGGGACGGAGAATCAAGTGAACAAAATACGAATGCGAGCAATGCTTCTCTCGATGAGCGTTGTTCTTCTTTTAATCCTTTTCTTTGTCTATTCTATTCTTCAAGATAAAAAACGTGTCTTGGATGAAAAAACATCCTCACACCGTGAACTTCTCAAAAATGCCTATGAACTTGCTGTTAATGATACAGAAAACGGGCTCAATTATCTCGCCTACAAGATGATGACCGATAGACATATTATTGATGCTTTTGAATCGGGTAATCGCGAGAAGCTGTATCAACTCTCTCTCCCTTATTTTACCGAAGCAAAAGTTCGCGGTGAAGTTGATTTGGCCGGCTTTATTAGTGCCGATGGCACCCATTTTCTTCGTCTCCAGCAACCCAAAAAATTCGGAGACAATATTACGAAAAAACGTCCCATGATTGCTGAAGCGATCCGGATAAAAAAACCCATTCTTTCCCTTGATGTTACGCTTTTCAATATCTCTTTGGTTCGTATTGTCCCTGTTTTTAAAGACAAAAAGTTTTTAGGACTCTTGCAAGTATCTGCGGATATCTCACGTGTACAAAATCGTCTTAATGCCCATTCTGGGATCAAAAGTGCCATCGCTATCAATACCGACACGATCAAAAATCTGCTTCCGGACTCCGCGCATAAACAATACGGTGATTATTCGATTATTTCTTCTAATAACGCGCTCTTTGATCATCTTCCCCAGGATTACCGTTTTTCTGATTCTATGCGCCATACCGTTGACAACTCTACCTATATTATCGCTTCACGGGAGTTAAAAACATACTCAGATAAGTCGTTGGCTAGATTGGTGTGCGCACTTGATATCACAAAAGATGAAATAACGTATGAAAATGAAATCAATAAAGTTTTGCTGATCAGCACCCTCTTGCTTATCCTCCTAACGATCATTTTACACATTGGGTTTAAGACACTCATTCAACGCATTAACCTCAGATCGGCTAGACTCAACGAGCAATTGCGCCAACAGCTTTATACGGATTCACTGACACAGCTCCCCAATCGTAAAGCATTGATTGAAACAATACTCAAGCAAGGGAATTCTGCTATTCTCCTTGTTAATATTGATAATTTTAAAGAGATAAACGACTTATACGGCCATGAGATAGGGGATAAAATCTTACAGGCGGTTAGTGAATCCATCCAAAAAGTATCAGTAAGACATCGACTTTCTCTGTATAAAATGCCCTCGGATGAATACGCTCTTTTAGTGAATGATGATCTGAATACCGAAACATTTGATGAACTGTGTCAGACGGTTCTTACTGCTTTGACAAATACCTATTATCATATTGACGGAATCGAGATTTTTATCACGGTCGGGATTGGGGCTGATTTTTGTTTCAATACAGAATCCGATTTGATCGGACGCGCGGATATGGCATTAAAAACGGCCAAAAAACAGGGTGTTCCCTTTTTAAAATACAATGAATCTCTCCGTATTCGAGAGGAGTATCTCAACAACATTCTATGGAGTAAAAAACTCAAAGACGCCATTGATACGAACCGGTTCACTCTCTATTATCAAGGGATTCATGACGTTCACACGAAAGAACTTTATGAGTATGAAGCACTCATACGTATTGTTGATACGGACGGTTCGATCGTTTCTCCCTATTACTTTCTAGAGATCGCTAAAAAGACACGCCTTTATCCGCACATCACCAAATTTGTGGTTCGTACCATTTTTGAACAGTTGAAGACAACACCCCATCGCTTTTCGATCAATCTTGCTATTTCCGATCTTCTGGATACGGAGATTCAGACGATGATTTACGATCTTTTGAAAGAATCTACTGGCGGTGATCGCCTGATTTTTGAGATACTGGAGAGCGAAGGATTTGAAAACCACACGGCGATTTCTGCATTTATCAACCATGTCAAAACGTATGGATGCCGTGTCGCCATCGATGATTTTGGTACAGGATACTCAAATTTTGCCCATATATTACGTCTGAATGTCGACTTTATTAAAATTGACGCATCCCTCATTAAAAATCTCAATGTTGATTTAAGCGCGCAAGACATTGTAGGGACCATTGTTGAGTTTGCACACCGTCTCAACATTAAAACCGTTGCCGAGTTTGTCCATTCAGAGGATGTGTATAACGAATGTTTAGAATTAGGAATCGATTATATTCAAGGCTTTTATTTAAGCGAGCCCATCCCTCTTTAGTTCAAGATAATCATAAACTTTTTTTCTATTCCATCACAGAGATAAATATCCCCGTCATGGGCTCTCGCAATCTCTCGTGAGAGGACAAGTCCAAGCCCGTTTCCTCTCTCTTTTGTACTTTTAAATGCCTCAAAAAGTCCCTTTTTATTTTCAATAGGGATACCCGAATCAACAATGGTAAAATAGTGTTTCTCCTCGATCTTCTCATGGGTCATGGTGATGGTCCCCGCTTCTTCATCGGCCAACTCAATGGCGTCAATAGCATTAAAAATAAAGTTGCTAAAAAGCATCACCAATAAATCCAAATCCCCCTCAAGTTCAAAATCATTGGCCGGGAATTGAAACGTAATAGGGGTAGAATAGCTGTAATAAGCAATCGCATTATTGAGCTCTTGCTCTATACTTTTCCAGTGCAGCAGTGTTTTTTGGACACTGACTCCTTTTGAGAACATCAAAGTCGCTTTGATGATCCGTTCAATACGATAAATCGATTTTTGAATCTCAAACACAATGGGCTTGTTGCTTTCAATGACTCGTTTCATCAGCGTGGAAGTAAGTAACGCAATAGCACCGATGGGATTACGGATCTCATGGCTGAGATGCGCTGCCATTTGTCCCATAGTAGCCAAATTTTCTTTTCGTTTTTGCTCTGTTATATCGGTTGCACTCAGGAGATATTTCTCATTATGATGCGCTGATTTTATCAAATACGCCCGATCCCTAAAACTGACCTCATAATCCTGCACATCCCATTTTAATGTCTCAAAAAGCTCTTCCAAATTTTTGGCTTGTGAGTTTTGCAAAAATATTCTCCCATCTTCTTCAACGATCCAGATGGCATTGGGTAAAAATTCGATCACCTGCTCAATGGTCGATTGAAGATGATCATACGATTGGCGTAGGGCTACATACTCTTCTTCGACTTTATAGGTTTGATCAATTAATCCCTTAAGCTCTTCAGCTGAGATCATTTCACCCATTAATAGTTTCCGATATTCATAAGGACTCTATAAAGATCATAGGCATCTTTGGTCCCTGCCAATTCACGAATAGAGTGCATCGCAAGGGTCGGCACTCCGACATCAATGACCTCAATGCCCAATTTCGATGATGCAATCGGACCAATGGTAGAACCGCATCCCATATCACTACGGGTGACAAAGTTCTGCGTCATCAGACCCATGCTTTGCGCACACTGAACAAACCGTCCCATAGTACGGGAACTGGTTGCGTAACGCTGGTTGGCATTGATTTTTATCACAACCCCATGATTTAAAAGCGGTGCATGTTCACTGTCGTGCTTGGTCGGAAAATTAGGATGCTGCGCATGCGCATTATCACATGAAACCATCATAGAGCTGCGCATTAAGCGTGAAAAATTCTCACCGGATACACGACGCAGGACCTCTTCGACAAAGGTCCCCCCTGCTCCCACGTGTGAATCGCTTCCCACCTCTTCATGATCCATACACGCCAGCATCATAGGAGTAGCCGCCGTTTCCATTAAAGCACGAAACCCTACAAAACAACTCAGCAGATTATCCAAGCGGGCGGTTGCGATGAACTCATCATCCATTCCGAGAAAAGAGCCTTTTTGGGTATCGTAAAAACTAAGCTCATGCGCCAAAAGCTTACCGCCCTTCACCTGAGCCTCACCCATAATCCACGATTCAAAATCAAAATTTTCATCGCATCCGATTAGGGGAATAATGTCCGTTTGCGCATTGATAGAGCGAGAACTGTTGGCCTCACGATCAAGATGGATCGCCAACGATGAGAGGGTTCCAATCGGACGCTTGACGTCTATTTGCTTTTCACATCGGACACCGTGCTCATCGACATACACAATCCGCCCTGCAAGGCTGAGATCACGGTCAAACCAAGGATTGAGCAATACTCCGCCATACGGTTCGACTCCCAATCGCACGATTCCGGCACTTTTGGTCATGGGATTGGGCTTAAGACGCAAATTGGGAGAATCCGTATGTGCCCCCACAATAATATACCCTTTATCCCCAGAGGGCCAATAGGTAAAAGCAATCAGCGAGGAGTCATTACGGGTGACGTAATATTTCATCCCCACTTTTAATTCCCATGTATCACACTCATCGAGCTCTATAAAACCCTTTTGTTTCAACCCCTCCGTCATCTGTTTAACCGCATGGAATGGTGTGGGTGAGGCATCGATAAATCGGATCAGTTCTTCGTTAAATTGTCTCATGATGACTCCTATTTCAACTCGCCCCAGTGGCTGCCTATGTGCATCGAGGTCTTTAGCGGAATACGAAGTTCCAAAACATGTTCCATCGCATCGACAAAACGGACAGCATACTCTTGCGCCAATTCTTCGTCCACTTCAAAAATAAGTTCATCATGGATTTGAAGCAGCATTCGTGCGTGCAATCCTTCACTGCGGATCATTTCATCGATTTTAATCATCGAGAGTTTGATCAAATCGCTGGCAGAGCCTTGGAAAACCGTATTGACCGATTCACGCTCGTAGGCAGCTCTTAGCATCGGTGTTGCCGTTTCAAAATCAAAATAGCGTCGTCTGTGTAAAAGCGTTTCGACATACCCCATCTCTTTGGCTTGCTCTACGATACCGCTAAAATACTCTTTGACATTCGAAAACGTTTCAAAATAGCGCTCAATGATCTCTTTGGCCTCTTTGGTAGTAATCCCCAACGTATCGGAAAGTTTTTTTTGTCCCATCCCGTACAAAAGACCGAAATTGACGGTTTTGGCAATGTTGCGTTTAGAGGGTGCCTCTGCTTCTCCAAAAAGGGCGATGGCCGTTTGCATATGGATATCATGCCCGGCATTAAAGGCATTGACCAATACGCTGTCCTCACTAAAATGGGCAAGGAGGCGAAGTTCGATTTGAGAGTAATCGATTCCGATCAGCTTTTTACCCTTGGGTGCGACAAACGCTTCACGTATGCGCATTCCCAATGCTGTTTTAACGGGGATATTTTGAAGATTGGGATTTTTTGAACTCAGTCGTCCCGTTGCCGTTCCGGTTTGGACAAACGAGGTATAGATACGTGAATCTTTATCCAAGCGGGCCAATGCAATTAACGGTTCAATGTAGGTCGAATACAGTTTATGATATTCACGGTACTGCAATAGCATAGGAACAACGTCATGATCATGACGCAATCCTTCAAGGACCTGTTCATCCGTACTGTACCCTGTTTTGGTTTTTTTACCGTGCGGCAATCCAAGGGTTTCAAATAAAATAACACCCAGTTGCTTGGGAGAATTAAGATTAAAAACCGTATTGCAGCACTCATGAACCTCCTTCGTCAAGCGTGAGAGTTCATTGGAAACTTCAATTTTAAACGTTTCAAGAATATCCACATCCACAGCAATGCCGACTTTTTCCATCCCCAACAACGTCAAAATAAAGGGGAACTCAATATTTGTCGCCTCATCGAGCGCTCTATTGCCACCTTTGGTGAGCAATTGTGCCTGTAAAATCTCATAAAGCCGATAGGTGATATAGGCATCTTCCCCTGCATACTTGCACGCATCTTCAATCGCAACCGAAGAAAAATTCTCTCCCCGTTTCACGGTATCTTTGAAATGGATCATCTCATGGTTCAGCAATGAAAGGCTCAGATTATCCATAGAAAGTGAACGGTTAGAATCGCCAAGCCATGCTATCACAATCGTGTCGGCAAAGATGGGAAGTCGCTCAACACCCAAAAATCGGGTGACAAAATGGAGATCAAACTTGATATTGTGCCCGATGACTTTGCCCTTGAAAATGTTACGAATGGCATTTTTTGCGGCTTCGACTGAAACTTGTTCTCCAACACCCAAATAGCTATGGGCCATGGGAACGTAATAACCCGTTTTTCCATCCATACTAAAACTAAATCCAACCAGAGAATCGGTATGGGGATTCAGCCCCGTTGTTTCGGTATCAAATGCTACAAGGGTATCGGGAGTGATCGTCGAAACCAGGTCCATAAGAACTTCATCGGTATCGATAAGAATACTGCATCCATCCGGTGTATCGCATGTGGGTAAATCTTTTTTGATCTCACCGGTGGATTCCCTAAAAGGCTGTGATTCTTCAAAAAGGGCTTTGGCTTTAAGCGTGCGAAGAACGGCATTCATCTCATAATGGATCAGTTCATCATAAATCGGAAGAAAAGGGTTGTCAAAATGCATCACATAATCATTAAAATCAAGTTGATCAAAAATATCATTGCGCAAACTCACCAACTGTCGTGAACGAAAAGCATCCTCTCGGTACGTTTCAAGCAATCCGCGTATACGAACCGGCATGACTTCATCCAGATGCGCATACAGACCATCCAGTGTCTCAAATTGTGTCAACAGTTTTTCTGCCGTTACCTTCCCAATCCCTTTGACACCGGGGACATTGTCTGCCGTATCACCGATCAGTGCTTGATAGTCAATAAACTGTGACGGATGGACCCCGTATTTTTCAAAACAATGGGTCTCGTTGAGTACTTTTTTCGTAATCGCATCCACCAAAACGACTTCATCATCTTCAATAAGCTGATAGAGGTCTTTATCATGCGATACTACACGGACGTTATGTCTCTGAACTTTTGCATGATGAACCACCGATGCGATGATATCATCGGCTTCAAAACCGTTCATCGTCAGGGATTTATATCCCATTTTTTCGATCCATTCAATGGCAATAGGGAGCTGTTTAAGAAGTTCTTCGGGTGCTGGGCTTCGATTGGCTTTGTAATTAGGATCAATCTCGTTACGGAAACTGGGTCCCTTAGCGTCAAGAGCAAAAATCAAAAAATCACTGCTATGGTCTTTGTGAAGTGCGGCAATGAAATTAATAAAACCCGTCAGCAATCCCGTAGGAAAGCCATGTTTGTTTTTTAATGGGGGAAGAGCATAAAATGCGCGGAAAAAAAATCCGAAGGTGTCAATAACCGTAACCGTTTGACGAGCCATACGTTAAGCTATATCGTCGTTAATGGTATTAATCGCTTTTTGAAGTGATGCAACATCTAAACCGGCGGCCTCCGCTTTTTTCAAACCTTGCATAATGGAACGTTCGGATAAAGGATCGTTCATAGGGATAATCGTTTTCACAATATTTAAAATCATTGCGTATTCCTTGATTCCTTCAGGAGCATTTTCTGGCGCATCGGAGAATTCAATCATGTGAACAAATTCACGATCAAAATTCCAGTGCGTAAAGATTGCTGCAGAGACTTCGGCCGTTGTGGCCTCCACATAACTGCGCTCAACACTCGAGATATCAATGGCGACTTCAATATCCGATTTAAAATTGGTTGATACTTCTTCTTGAATAACATCACTGGCAATAACAATTTTACCGCTCTCCTGTAAAAAAGCTGCAAGGAAAAGCTTATCCGCTTTTGTACGATCGATTGGATTGAGCCATTTATGGACTAAAACAGCCTGCATTGACGAGATTTCAGCAAACCGTTCTGAACTAATCCCATAAGGCTCCATATCAACATTCAACAGCTTCCGAACCGAATTTCCTAAACCAATGGAGCGCGTCATGCTCATCCCAAAAAGAGATACCGCTTGCGATACATTACTGATCTCACGGCGAAGAGAATAGAGAGGCGAATTAGCCGCTTTCAACAAGTTGGCAACGATCATCGGATCACCTTCTACCGTTTTCACGAGATCACTGATTGACGAGTTAGGATCATTGCACACACGCTGCATATCAATCACAGTTTTCGGGAGAGGCGGTAAAGATTTAATGCTGTCTATCATCGAATTTTTCATTGATATATCCTAATTTAATACTACAAATATTATACCCTATTTTCTATCATCTTCATTATTTCTGAATGGAAACATTGCCGGCTCCCGCCATGCCAATCGCGGTGTGTCAACAAGTCGTAGAAAATTCTAAAACTCTAGGAATGGTTTTTGCTTGGTATTGAGTAATTCAAGAAAAGAGACTATGATGAGTAAAAATACGATGAGGGAAAGACTTTTAGAGCAATTGATACAATCACCAAAAGTAGAAGTGTATCAATTACCAAAAATCATTCCCTCAACCCGAAAAGGGCAGACATTGGCAGATTTTTATACGGAAGTCTTTCAAAGCAGTAAACCGCTGTATGAGAGCAAAAGCGCTAAAGAACTTGAAATCATGATGATAAAAAATCGCCAGCTCATCGAAGCAAAAAATAAAAAGCGTTAAAATCACCCTCTAAATATCGTAATGGTGAGGTTGATACGCGCGATCCAATTCCGACAGTTTTGATGAAAAAAGAGACCGCATCTTCTCTTCAACCTCTTTCCAATAATACTCTAAAATCAAGCTCGAACCCACATTCCCATCAACCTTATAAAAATGCCCTTCAAGCGCTTCAACAATCTCTATCACTTCGATTTCGTGCGGTGCCCTTGTGAGTTTGTATCCTCCAGACGCCCCTCGTATACTTGTTACAAGATTATTTCGGCGCAAAATAGAGAGGAGCTGTTCAAGATAACCATGGGAAATCTGCGTCATTGCTGAAATTTCACGTACTTGCATCGTTCTGCCATGGGGAGCGTGAGCCAGGACATGCATCGCGGCCAGTCCATAAACCGCTTTTGTCGATAAAGCAGCCATTATGAAAAACCTTTAGGATAAATTTTTCTTAACACACCGTAAACTTTACACGCGATGCAATAATCAAAAATAAGATCCAAAAGGACACAGCTCGCAAATGCACCGGCAATAATCCATACACCGATAATGCACGAGCCAACATCACTCAGTATCATCCCCACCATAAAAATGAGTCCAAAATATGCGGCCAGACGCTTGCCTCCGGCATCTTCCATTTTCACAGGAAGTTTAAAAAGTTTTTGAATGACAGTGGAAAGCTGATAAATCGGACTCATTCTTTTGTAGCCGCTTAAACGAATGACAAAATCAAGAATCAAAAAAACTAAAATCCATTTTTGCATTGTGATCAAATAGACAATAACACCGCTCAAAACAATTGCGGCACTAATCTTACTGATCGTTGCATCTATCTGTTTAAATAATAAAGGGCACACTTGTGACATAATAATTCCTAATAATTTGATGACATTTTAAATGCATCACAAAGAAATGTCAAGTATTCATACCAAGTTACTAATATATAAAGTTTTCTACTCTGCTGCTATTAATACGCTTTTAAGCATTATCCCTTTATTCTACCTATAGATTAGCCTATGTGTAAGAAAGGTTCTGCAATGCAGTTTAATGAAAGAATCACCCCCGATGAGCGCTGGATATTCAGTATCATCCTATTCATTGCCATAGCTGGATTCATCCTCTTGACTCTCAGTGTCCGCAATGGTACTTTGACCCATTTTGATCAAAGTATCCTTACCTGGTTCCATAAAATCAAAAATCCTGCACTGGACCAGTTTTTTTCAACCGTAACATGGCTGGGTTCTTTGTGGATCTTATTACCCCTTTACATCCTCTTGTCACTATTGCTTTCCAACACGTTCGATAATTTTGAAAAAGTGTTAGGTATTGGATTTTGGGGGGCAACGTTAACAACCTATGCGCTCAAATATACGCTTGAACGAAAACGGCCCCATTTTTTTTCTACGATCTATGAATTGCCCATTGACCCGTCATTTCCCAGCGCTCATACGGTTCAGATCATCACATTTACTTTGTTACTGTGGCTCATTTTTTACACGGCATCGTCCATGATCACCATTGTTTTTGGAACGGTCTTATTGTTGATTGCTCTTATGGTCGTTATTTCACGAATGTACCTTCAGGTTCATTTTCCTTCGGATATTTTAGCGGGGTTTTTGGTAGCGATCGCATGGGTATCCATTAGTATATTGGTAGTAAAATCAGGAGTGTCCTCATGAAAAATAAATTTTTAGAGACAGGGGAGCACGGCTATCATCCTCTTCGAAAATTTAAAATAATCTTATCAGGGCTGCGATTTGCTGTTATGTATGATTTTAGTGTCTTGTATAAGATCATCGTATCCGTCTTGGTGCTGATACCTGTCTTCATTTTTAGCGAGTGGATTGATGCATCGATGATCATACTTTCGACGGGAGTGATGCTCATGGCAGAGCTATTCAATACCGCCATCGAAGCCGTGTGCGATTTTATGGAAACACGCTACAACGGAAAAATACTTATTATAAAAGACATTGCAGCAGCGGCAGCGGGAGTTGCCATTTTTGTTTGGATAGCCGTTCTAGTCATAGAAAGCATCAAAGTCCTTCCTCATGTCAGACCGATTATCTTCGGATAACGTCACTCTCTTTTACCCATAAATCCGCATCGGCTTTTTGCCAAACACGATTCACAAAGTAACCCGTTATTTTTACCCACCCGACACTGGAGGTTCCGGAAGTAAAGGAGCGTCCAGATTCCCATGTATCTATTTTCTCACCGTTAATGGCATTGTAGATTGGTGCATCTGATGCCATACGATAGGCAGATGGGGACCCTTTTTTCGTGACCGTCACAGGAGCTTTCTTACGCTCTGCTTCCAATGCCAATTTATCCGCTAAACGACGCTTTTGATCATCGCTTACCGTAAGCTTTTTAGGTTGTTGCTTAAGCGGGACGGGGATGATCTTTTCAGCTTTTACCACTGTTTTAAGCGTAGTTTTTGGCGGTTGAATCTCTTTGTAAACAATCTTTTCAACGATTTTTTCTTTAACAATCGGTCGATCTTTATAGACCACTTTTTCCACGATTTTTTCTTGCACGACCGGTCGGTCTTTGTACACAACTTTCTCGACGATCCGATCCTTGTAAACAACCTTTTCAGTCACCACCGGACGATCTTTATAGACTATTCTTTCAATCACTTTTTCTTTTGCAATCGGCCGATCTCTGTAAACGACTTTTTCCACGATCTTTTCTTGAATGACGGGACGGTCTTTGTAAACAACCTTTTCGACTACCTTTCCCTTTTCAGCAGGACGATCACGATAGATGATTTTCTCAACGATTTTTTCTTGGATGATCGGACGATCTCTGTAAACGACTTTTTCGATTACTTTTGAATTGACCGGAGGCTGATCTTTATAAACGACTTTCTCCACGATTTTTTCTTGTATGACCCCCCGGTCTTTGTAAACGATCTTGACACCACCCGCTTTCTTGAGCTCTTTTTGCACTACCGCCAGTTCATTTTTTGCATTGACCAATGCACGTTTTAACATCTCACGCTCTTGTACGGACACCTGTTCGGTGTGCTTCTGAGATATTAGGGTTTTATTACGTGCTGCCGTCTCACGATACACACGGTCCCGTGAGGTGAGGGTTAATTCCAAGCTCTTGATCACTCCGGTTTTTTGTGCTATTTCCTGACTCAAGGCTCTGTTTTTACGGTTGCATTCTTCCAAAACTTTGGGTTGGATTCCTTGAACAATACTTTGTCCTGCACGGCATTCTTCATATTTTTGACGAAGTTTGCCAACTTCGCTCAGGATGGATTGCGGTTCAGGCGATGTGGCATTCAAAACAGCGGCAACACATACGGACAAAAGTATCGTTTTCACACCAAACCCTTTCGAATCAGTTTTACACCCATCTCTAAATGATGGGTATAGGGGAACTGATCAAATACCGCCATTGCTTGCACTTCGTGTGTTTTCGTTAACATATCCAGATCACGCTGCAGGGTCTCAGGGTTGCACGAGATGTAAAGCAGATGATCAAAACGTGCCGCAAATGCACACGGCTCTTCTCCTAAACCTGCACGAGGAGGGTCCACAAAAAGAGTTTTAAGATGGTAATCCCCTACGTTCAACCCTTCCAGACGGCGAAATTCCCGTACACCATCAAGTGCTTGCGTAAACTCTTCTGCACTCAGACGGACAAAATCGATATTGGTCACCTCATTAAGCTCCATATTGCGCTTTGCGGCAATGATAGACGCTTTGGAGATTTCCGTTGCCAAAACACGATCGAATTTGGAGGCAAAGGGAATGGTGAAATTACCCGCACCGCAATACAATTCAAGCAAATCTCCCCCGACAGACTCAACTTGCTCCAAGGACCATGACACCATTTTCTCATTGACAGGAGCATTGGGCTGTGTAAAAGAGTTTTCGATATGAACATAGTGATACTTCCGCTCACCGATACGAAGGGTTTCGGTCACATAATCCTGACTCAACACAATCTTTTGCTTTCGACTTCTGCCGATGAGATAAATTCCAAGCTTTGCCTCTATTTCTTTGGCTTTTATGCTCCACTGCTCATCCAAAGCTTTATGATAGATCAAACTCGCCAGCACTTCACCGCGGCTGCTGGTCAAAAAATCGATCCCGAAAAGCTTATGCCCCATCTCCCGTTCTTTTATTTCGGATAAAAGGGGCTGCATGACTTTGGCAATGGATTCATGAACGATGGAACAGTTCTCAATCTTCACAACCCCTTGCTTGTCAAGTCGGTTCATCGCATAAAAAGAACCCTCATCATCGTGATAGATTTTAAATTCTGCACGGGAGCGATAATGATCCTCTTTGGACTCATATACAGCGATTTGTCCATCAAAATAGGGAGAAAATTGTTCTTTTATCGTCTCTGTTTTGGTGGTAAGTTGTCCTTGGTAACCCTCTTCATAAAGACGGCAGCTTCCACAGATCCCGAAATATTGGCACTCCATTATAACCCTCTATTTGACACTGGCAATGAGGTTTCCGATGAGGAGATTCCATCCATCGACCATAATAAAGACCAGTATTTTAAACGGCATCGAGATCATAACCGGCGGCAGCATCATCATCCCCATCGACATCAAGATCGAGGCGACGACCATATCGATGACCAAAAAAGGTAAAAAGAGGAGAAAACCGATCTCAAACGCGGTTTTAAGCTCACTGATGACAAAAGCAGGGATCACGATTGTAAGCGGGACTTCTTTGATCGACTGCGGATTTTCCATGTGGCGAATGCGCAAGAAAAGCGCTAAATCTTTTTCTCTTGTATTGCGCACCATGAAATTTTTGAACGGATCGGTTGTTTTGCTAAACGCTTCATCGTACGATATTTTATTTTCCGTATAAGGCTTAATCCCCTCATCATAGGACTTCTGTGCAACGGGTTCCATCACAAAAACCGTGAGGATGAGGGCCAGCATGACAAGCAGCTGTGTGGGGGGAACCTGTTGTGTCCCCAATGCCTGACGCAAAAATCCAAAGACGATAACAAAACGGGTAAAGGTGGTCATGACCAGAATCAAGCTCGGTGCGAGAAACAGCACCGTAAGCATCATCAAAACATTCAATGAACTGACTATTTCTTGCGGAGATTCGGGAGCAGCGAGATTAAAACTCATTGTCGGCATTTGAGCATCAGCACCCAAAAGAGCAAAAGGGATTAAAAGAAAAAGAAGAAAAAACCGACCCAAACCAACACTCCCGAAATAAAGAGAGGATAATACCATAGACTAAGGGTGGTTCTCGTTTAAATCTGATAAAATTAGACGAATTAATACTAGGAGCACTTATGTCTGCATCACTTTCTATCGTCATTTTAGCCGCCGGAAAAGGGTCTCGGATGAAATCGGCTAAGGCAAAAGTGCTCCATCAGATTTGCGGACGGGAGATGCTCTACTACAGTATCAAAGCGGCGCGTGAGATCACGGATGACGTTATCGTGGTCGTAGCACACCAAAAAGAGTCCGTCGTAGCCTCCATGGAAAAGCATTTTCAGGGACTTACTTTTATCACCCAAGATACAGCGAATTTTCCCGGTACTGGCGGAGCCATGATGGGCGTTCAACCGAAATACGATGATGTTTTGGTCCTAAACGGTGATATGCCCCTCATTACAAGGGCCTCGATTGATGCGTTTATGAACAGTCCAAGCGATATTGTCATGTCCGTTATTGCCCTTGAAAATCCAAGCGGTTATGGGCGTGTCATCATCGAAGGGGGTCGTGTTGTTCGGATTGTCGAAGAAAAAGACGCGACCCATGAAGAAAAATTGGTTCAAAGTGTCAATGCGGGGGTGTATGCCTTCAAGCACCACGTGTTGCAAACGTATCTCCCTGCTTTATCCAATGCGAATGCGCAAAATGAATATTATCTCACCGACATCATTGCCCTTGCAAGTGCGGACAACCTCTCTATCAGCCCCCTCTTCGTTCATGAAGCAGAATTCAAAGGGGTAAACTCCAAAGCAGATCTAGCCCATGCAGAAGAGATCATGATGGAACGCATACGCAAATCTTGGATGGATACCGGTGTCATTATGCAACTTCCCAACACCATCTACATCGAAGAAGGGGTGACATTCGAGGGAGAGTGCATCGTCGAAAACGGTGTACGTCTGTGCGGCAATACCCATATTGCCAACTCCCACATCAAAGCCCACAGCGTTATTGAAGAGAGCCGTGTACGCAATTCGGATGTCGGGCCGCTTGCCCATCTCCGTCCCCTGAGTGTCTTAGAAAACACCCATATCGGAAACTTTGTCGAGGTGAAAAAATCAACTCTTACAGGTGTCAAAGCGGGACATTTGAGCTATCTTGGCGATGCCACGATCGATGAGGGGAGTAACATCGGTGCGGGCACCATCACCTGCAACTACGATGGGGTCAATAAATACCAGACGATCATCGGCAAAAATGTTTTTGTGGGAAGCGACACACAGCTCGTTGCCCCCGTGGAAATTGCCGATAACGTCATGATCGCCGCAGGAACGACCGTCACATCAGGGACATACGAAAGCGATATACTCATTCTCAGCCGTACACCCATTCGCAAAATCGCCGGCTTTTTCACCAAATTTTTCGCCAAAGGCGCCACATGCTAATCCCCACCAATCTCCTTGCCGGGAAAAAAATTCTCCTAGGGGTTACCGGCTCCATCGCCGCCTATAAATCGCTTGAACTCTTGCGTCTTTACATCAAAGCGGGAGCCGATGTGAGCGTTGTCATGAGCCCCTCGGCCAAAAAATTTATTTCGCCGCTTTCGTTCGAAGCACTCAGCCGCAACAAAGTTCTCGATGATACGAATGAATCGTGGGCAGGGGATGATTTCAACCACATCAAACTCTCCCAAGGCTCAGACATCATGGTCATCGCGCCCGCAAGCGCCAACACCATCGCCAAGCTCGCCAACGGGATCGCAGATACGATCCTCACCCAATGCGCCCTTGCCTTTAGCGGTGTCAAACTGCTCGCCCCCTCTGCCAATACCGCGATGATCCAAAATCCGATGATCCAAGCCTCCATGAAGATGCTCGCCATCGCCAACTACGATATTGTTTCGACCCAGACCAAAGAACTGGCATGTGAGACCGTCGGAGATGGGGCTATGGCAGAACCTATCGAGATTTTTTGGAATACCGCCCGCATTTTGCTCAAAAACGATTTTTGGAGTGATCGCCGCGTCATGGTTACGGGTGGGGGAACCATTGAGAGACTGGATGATGTTCGTTACATCAGTAATTTTTCCAGCGGAAAGATGGCATCCTCTCTGGCTACGGCCTTGTTTTTACGCGGAGCCGATGTGAATCTCATCGCTACTCGATTTGAAAATGATTTGCCGCTTGGCATTCACACCATCGACGTGGAAAGCTCACAAGAGATGGGCGAATACCTCGTCGACTCCATCCGTATCTCTAAAAAAGGGAAACTCTCCAAACCCTCTCTCATCCACGATGAGCCCATAGGACTGATCCAAAAAGAGCCGTTTCTCTTTATGGCAGCCGCGGTGAGCGATTACATTCCAAATCATCCTCAAAGCGGTAAACTCAAAAAAGAGATGCTGGGTGAATCATGGAACATTGATATGAAACAAAACCAGGATTTGCTCTCTTCAATCAATAAGGAGGGGATCAAAACCATCGCATTTAAAGCCGAAACAAATTCAAGCACAGCAACACAAAATGCCAAGAATCTCCTCATCACCAAAAAAGTCGATGCCGTTTGTCTTAATATTATCAACGATAAAAATCCGTTTGGGAGTGATACCAACGCCATTGATTTTATCACTTCCGATGCAACGTATTCTCTTCCAAAAGGGGACAAGCTCACCGTTTCTCTTCAACTTCTCGATCAAGCAAGCCATATATGAACAACCTCCCCTCTCATATTGCAATCATTATGGACGGAAACGGCCGCTGGGCACAAGCACAGGGGAAAAACCGTACCTTTGGGCATGAAAAAGGGTCTGAAGTTGTCCGCACCGTCACGACCTACTGCGCCCAAAATCCGGAAGTAGCCCAATTAACCCTCTATGCCTTTAGTACGGAAAACTGGAAACGGCCAAAAATCGAAGTAGAATTTTTAATGAAACTGCTCGAGCGTTATCTCAAAAGCGAGCTACAGACCTATCTCGACAATAACATTCGTTTTCAAACCATCGGAGACCTTACCGTTTTTTCTGCTTCCTTGCAAAAAGTCATCCAAAACGTCACCGATGAAACAAAGCATTGCGCAAGGCTCATACAAAACCTTGCCCTCAACTATGGCGGGCGGGATGAGATCGTGCGTGCAGCCAATGTCTTGAGCGCTGCCAATCTTCCCATCACACACGATTCACTTACCACTGCACTTGATTCTCCCCAGGATGTCGATTTGCTCATACGCACAGGGGGAGATCATCGCATCTCTAATTTCATGCTGTGGCAAAGCGCCTATGCAGAACTCTTTTTTACCGATACACTGTGGCCGGAGTTTGGTGTTGATGAACTCGAAAAGATTATTCTAAAATTCAAAAAAATTGAACGACGATTTGGAGGTGTAAACTGATGGAATGGATCTTTATTTTTATTTTGGGTGCGGCTATTGGCTCTTTTATGAATGTTTTGATCGTACGAACCCCCAGAGAGGAGAGCATCTCATTTCCGGCATCCCATTGCATGAGCTGCAACACTCCTCTGAGAGCATGGCATAATATCCCGATCCTCTCATGGCTTTTTTTACGCGGGAAATGCGGTTTTTGTTCCGCACCCATTTCGGCACAATATCCGATCGTCGAAATCCTCAGCGGTCTGCTTTTTCTCTTTACCGCGATGAAACTGGGAATCAATCTTCAAGCATTTGGAGTCGCACTCGTTTTCACGCTTCTTCTTTCTCTTTCGGTGATTGATTTTTATTACAAAATGGTTCCCGATAGTCTTAATCTTACCGCTTTGACGGTTGCGATTTTGAGTGCGACATCCTTAGGGCAGTTGGGCTATAACTTTACCAATGCCTTGCTGTTTGCCGGCGGATTTACGTTGTTGCGTTTTTATCTCTCATACATTCTCAAAAAAGAGGCGATGGGAGAAGCCGACATCATGATTGCTGCAACCATGGGGGCACTGCTTGGAATCAAGCTCGCCCTCGTCGCTATTTTCCTTTCCGCTATTCTGGCACTGCCGGCACTGCTACTCACACGCTCAGAAGATGAGGATTCCCACCAGCTCCCTTTTATCCCATTTTTGGCAATGGGTACGTGGATCGTACTGATGTTTGATGCCTCTATAACCGTCTATTTGGCAGGTCTGTATGGGTAAATTACGCCATTATATTTTTTCTCAATTAAATGTACTGTTCTTTTCCATCTTTATCCCTTTGTTTGTGATTGCTTCGGTCATCTTTATGATCAAACTTGCAACCTATACCGCAATCATTCAGCTCACAATCGGTGAGATGGGGAAACTGTACCTTTTTGTTTTACCGGAGCTGTTATTTTATACCCTTCCCATTGCATTTGTTGTTGCAGCAACTCTCGCCCTTTTTCGTTTGTCCAACGATAATGAAATGGTCGTTGTTTTTTCACTGGGTATTTCCCCTGCCTTTTTAGTACGGATTTTATCGTTACCGGCATTTCTCTTGGCTCTCGTTTTGTTATCCGATTTTTTGATCGTTACCCCCTATATCAAAAACATCTCAAAGAACTTTTTAGCTCAAAAAAAAGCAGAAGCAAAATTTAATCTCAGCGCTTCCGAATTTGGTCACCATTTTGGGGATTGGATGCTTTTTATCAGTCAAAGTGACAATAATGACCGTAGTTATGGGGATGTCGTGTTGTTTAATAAAGAGCTCAAAGAAGAAGTCATTTTAATCGCACAAAAAGCCGAACTGCAAAATTACCAGGCAAACCTGCAACTTCAACTTCATAATGGAGAAGGTTATACCTATAACGATGAGAGCTTTAAACGGATGCAATACAAGACTCTGACTATTAATGATGTGGTCAAAAGTGACCGTGCGGCATATACCAACACACTTGAATATTGGGCTATGCCAAACGTCGAAGATAGGGCATTTCGTCAACGTTTGCTTATCACCAACACACTGCTCAGCCTGTTTCCGTTTCTTTCCCTTTTTATCATCGTAGGAATGGGTGTTGTTCATGCCAGACATCAAAAACGATGGATTTACGCTTGGCTTTTTTTGACAATTATCCTCTTTTATTCATGCGCAATACTTGCAGGACAACAAATTGGCTATCACGCTATATGGGCCGTATCACTGGCGTGGCTCATGATCACCTATTTCATCTATCGACGGCTCGTAGGTAACCGTTTTTGAATCGTGTCAAGATCACCATGAGCTATAACGGCTCTGCCTTTATGGGGTCGCAACAACAGCCCACGACGACCAATACTGTCATAGGAACCCTCACCATAGCCCTCAAACGTCTCAAAATTGCCTCCGTACCCAAAGGATCGGGACGAACCGATCGGGGCGTTCATGCAACCCATCAGGTAATGCATCTCGACCTTCCGCACTTTTGGACCGATCTGCGACGTCTCAAAGATATGCTCAATCTACAACTCCCCCCATCTGTCCGTATCCGACGTATAGAGTTTGTGAACAATGAATTTCATGCACGATACGGTGCACGTAAGCGCGTCTATCGTTATCTATTAAAAGAGGGGGTCAGCAACCCTTTTGAAGATAATTTTGTCACTTTTGTCCCATCCCTCAACCGTGAGCTAATCAGTGACGCTATCACAGCGTTTCAAGGGGATCACAACTTTGAACTCTTCAAAAAAAGCGGCGACGATATGGAACACTACATTCGCAGAATCTACCGTGCCTACGCGTATTCACACAAGGGATATTTCATCCTTGTTTTCGAGGGAAACGGCTTCCTTCGTTCCCAAATACGCCTTATGGTAGGGTTTTTACTCCGAATCTCCAACGGCAAAGCAACCAAAGAGCAACTTATCGAACAGCTAGCGTGCGTTAAGCGCCACAGTACGAGTATTGCACCCCATAATGGGCTATATTTAACCCGTATCAAATATTAGTTTAGTC
>DASUNE010000143.1:0-60729 GCA_036277315.1 Sulfuricurvum sp. | reverse complement strand
TGTCCACTCCCTAAAGTCTTTTCTGAAAGTCTTGCTTATTGTTAAACAAGCTTCCTCTTCGTCCATACCATCTTTAATTAGGTTAATAACCTTATCAACATTACCAACTTGAATAGCTTTTTCATCTACATCCTCAGTAGTAATATTAATCTCATAGCCTTTATAATCAATCATGATAGTATCTCCATCTGTTTATAGTGGGGTTATTGTACCGTAAAATAACAGTTATTATATATTATAGTTATTTATGGAGGGCGTATGACATTTACGAAAATAAGGATAGAGAACGATGAAGATATTTTGTGGGTCTCTAATAGGTTAGGTCATACAACTGCAAAGATGACACTAGAACGTTATGCTAGCTATATAAAGTGTAAAGAGAAGAAAAGGGCTGAATTCTTAGAAAAGAGTTTTGGTCACAATGGAAAAAGTTGCTTGAAGAAGTGCCTGAAAATAGGCGTTAAAAGAGTATTGGTGCGGACGGGGGGATTTGAACCCCCACACCTGTTGGCACTACCACCTCAAGGTAGCGTGTCTACCATTCCACCACGTCCGCATAAAAAAAGGTGATCAGCCAAAGCTGATCGGAAGAAAAGTTGAAACTTACGCTACCAAATATGGGTTAGCGTAAAGAGCGATAAGAGCAATAACAAGCGTATAGATAACTTGTGCTTCGATCATAGCAAGAGCGATGAACATAGTTGTCATCAATTTTCCGCCAAGACCTGGGTTACGTGCAGTACCTGCGATCGTTGCAGCAGCAGTGCTACCCATACCGATTGCTCCACCAAGAGCAGCCAAACCAAGACCAACACCCGCAGCGATCATAGAATACGCTTTCAATGTTTGGTTAGCAACGTCTGCAGATGCAGCCGCAGCAGCAGGTGCCGCTTCAACAGCAGCTTCAACAACCGCTACCGCTTCATCAGCACCGAATACTGAAGCAACAAGAGCGAGCATAAGAAAAAGAACTTTTTTCATGAGTAATCTCCGTATTTAAATCAAAGTCTGTTCGGATAGTGTCCCTACTTATCACTTTGTGGACGGCATTATAAAACCTGCGAGCTAAAAAGTTACTTAGCTCGTGCCAATCCGATTTTGTTTCCTTTGAATTCGACAATCTCTACCATCAATTCGTCTCCCTCGCTAATCACATCGCTCACACGGCTAATGTGTCCATCGGAAAGTTTTGAGATATGGATAAGACCGTCGATTCCACCCGGAAGTTCGATAAAAGCCCCAAAATCAACGATTTTTTTCACTTTACCGTTGACCACATCGCCTACTTTATACTCTACTTTTGGGACAGCAGCGGCACCTCCGACAATCCCCTCGATGTGGTCACGAGCCCCTTTGATCCCATCACGATTTTTACCGGTAAGCTTGACGGACCCTTTTTTCTTATCGATGTCGATTGCTACGTCAAATTTCTCAATGATCTCACGAATCGTCTTACCCGCTTGCCCGATCACATCCGCAATAAAGCTAGGGTCGATATGGAATAAATCGGTGCTGGGCAATGTCCCTTCATTAAGCTCAATATTTTTTTCTGCATCGATCATAATGTCGATGATATGAGAACGCGCTTCTTTGGCTTGATAGAGTGCATCGCGTAGAATATCCAAGGCGATTCCACCCAGCTTGATATCCATTTGCATCGCAGTGATCCCATCTTTGGAGCCCGTGACTTTGAAGTCCAAATCGCCGTCATGGTCTTCCAGCCCCATAATATCGCTCAAAATAGCATGACGATCCCCTTCTTGAACCATCCCCATCGCAACGCCGGCAATCGGCTCACACACTTCGATATCCCCTGCACGCAACGCCATATAGCCGCCGCATACAGTCGCCATTGAGGATGAACCGTTGGATTCCAAAATTTCGGAGACCAGACGAATGGTTTGTCCATTACGAACGGTTGAGCCTTCCAATGCACGTTTAGCGAGATTTCCGTGACCCAATTCACGACGACGAGGTGCGCCGATACTGGATGGTTCTCCGACACTGAATCCTGGAAAGTTATAGTGCACCATGAATCCTTCATTTTGCGTACCGCTATCCGTTAGAGCCTCGTACATCTGGGCATCTTTTGCTCCGCCGAGCGTTAAAATCACCAACGCCTGCGTCTGTCCGCGGGTAAACAATGCCGAAGCATGGGCACTGGGGAGAACATTTGTTTCGATGCTAATCGGACGGACCTCATTGAGGGCACGTCCATCGGCACGGACTTTTTCATCCAAAATCTGGGCGCGTACCATCGAGCGTTTCACCTGCTCAATCGCCTTTTTCAGCTCATGCTCGTTCCACTCAGGTTTTTCAAGCATGATCGCTTTACGAATCGTACGTAGCGCTTTGGAGCGCTCGGTTTTTGCCATCGCCGCAATACCGCGCTTCAAATCCTCGGTATGGTGCGAACGGACATACTCGGACATTTGAGCATCGATTTCACTGACGACGTATTTTAACTCAAATGCAAATTTTGCACGCGGCTTAAACGCCGATTCATAAGCGGTATTTGCTGTTTTAAGTTCCGCTTGAGCCAATGTCAATACCTCAATGAGCTCATCCTCCGCCATCGCATTGCTTTGACGTTGGAAATAGGGCTGTTGCGCTGCGAGAGGATCGGCGAAGCCCGCCTCAATCACATGGACTTCATCCGTTCCGTTGGCTTGCATCTCGATCATCAGCATATCATCACGACTCCCTGCCAGATACAAATCAAGGGTACTTTGCTTTAACTGAGAGAGTGTTGGATTGACGACAATCTCTCCGTCAATCTTACCAATACGTACAGCACTCACCGACGTAAAAATATCGATATCGGAAACATACAGTGCAGCAGACGCGGCATTCAGCGCCAATACCTGTAAATCGGACTCATGATCGCAACTCAAAACCAAAATCGAGATCTGAATCGGATTCGCGAAACCTTTGGGGAACAACGGACGTAGGGATCGGTCTACGATACGTGAAGTCAGTGCTTCAAAATCACTGGGCTTGGTCTCACGCTTGATAAATCCGCCCGGAAACTTTCCTGCCGCGTAGCTTTTCTCAAGATACTGAACCGTAAGAGGCAAAAAATCTTCATCCACAAAATCGGTCTCATCGACTACTACGGTGGCTAAAATAACCGTATTTCCTGATTTGAGCCATACTGCCCCGTTGGCTTGCGCCGCTACTTGATTGAGTGCATAACTCTCTTCTTTGTTACTTAATGCTAAGGTAATATCGTATTTCATTTTTTCCTCTTATTTGTTTCTTATTTTGCGAGTGAAACGGCACCCGATAGATATTTAAGATCGTTGTCAATAAAACGCAAGCCCAATCCTAAAAAGAAATTTTGCGATGCGGAGTTAAGAAAGTTATCCCATCCTCCATAGAGCTCCATATGCTTTAACATCTGATAGCGCGCCTGTGCTTTGAGATGAGGGTTGGTTCCTCGAATATCATTGACCGCATTCCAGTCAAATGCTTCGGCAGAAAATTTAAGCTTATCATGTTTCATAAAATAATCAACCCCGATTCCTCCGGTTGACTCAATCGAACCAAAACGCAAAAGAGTGTTGTCAAAACGCTTTCCATACTGTGCGGAGACATACAATTCCCCTTTTTTGTTTTTACCCGGAGGATTGATATTGTATTGTGAATAATCATCGGTACTCACTAAATCAAGCATGTAATACGTCTCTGGATTGGGGAGATACGTGACTCCCAAATAGGTTTTTGAATATTGATCTTTCATTAGATAATCCGTATGAATCGCCACTTGCAACTCACTTGTTGTGTAATTCGAAAGAAGGGAATCAACGCGTGCAAAAGCATCATCCGCTGTTTTGAAAAAGGCTCCTGCGGAATCGATAGTATTTTTTAATCCGCTGCGATTTTCAACCAAGATTTCACTCACATTGTCTTCAATACCAACAAATTTAGTAACCGCTTCAGGAAGGGTATGTTCCAATGAGCCGCTGATATTATCCATACGGGTTGCTAAAGAATCAATGCGCGCCATGATGTTTGGAAGATCTTTATTCACCGTATCTGATGCCTTTCCAAATCCTGCACTCATGGTTTTAAAATTAACGATAGCGGCATGCAGATCCTCCCGATTATCAACAACGACTCCATTAAGATTAACTCCGACATCCCTAAATGCAATGATCGCATCTTGAATGGCTTTACGGTGTTCTTCATCAAGGGTTGATCGAAAATCACGCATCATCAACTCAAGCTCTTTGGCTGCAGCATTGATCGAATCACTGGTTTGATCAAACGACGCATATTGCTTGGATTGAATCAGCGTTCCGCCTGCGCGAAGATTTTTAGGAGAGTTACCCGCCACAATATTAATGACTTTTGAACCCAACAGTGATTCTTGTACTACGATGACCGAAGAATCATCGGGAAATTCAACCCCTTCATGAATATTCAACGTTAATCGCACCCGTTTTCCATCAATCGTAATGGCCTCTACTTCACCAATGAGTACGCCGTTCATAGAAACGTGAGTGTACTGTTCAACACCCGCAGCATTATCCACATACGCAGTAATCGTGTACCCTTTTTGTCCCCATTTCCCTAAAGAGGTTACTTGTGTTGAGAGAAACAAAAGGGCAATCAATGCTGCCACGACAAACAATCCAATTTTTGCTTCGAGTTTCATGCTATCCTCATTTATTGTTGGTGAGTTTATAGTTAAAGGCTGATCCACCAAGGGGTTTCAAGATAAACGTAATAAAAAGATACGAGTCTGCAATCGAATCATCTCCATTCGTATTGGTCAAAATCGGACGAAGATTTCGAACAAATTTCAAACCAAAATCCCAACATCGCTGGGTGTATAAAAAGCCTACTTCTGCTTGTTTGAGCAAAGATTCTTGGTAATCATACGCCAGTAAACCAAAAACTTTATAATAGCGATTGTACTGATAGGCAATATCTGCCGTCCAATACGATGCATATTGGGCTTGATTGTTTCTTAGCTCATCCGTATAATAGTGACTCACACCGCCTTTTACAATGCTATCATTATATCGAAGGGTATTTTGTTCCTTCGTGATTCGATTTCGATCATGATTGTAAGAGGTTTGATTGTAATACGAAATTGCCTTGGTTATTTCCCATTCTAGCTCATTTTGAAGCTCACCATAGTAGCTTCTGGCATCATCATAGCGAAATGTTTGGCTCAATCGATCCACCAGCCACTGTTTTGAGTTTTCAAATAAATAGTTATTGACTCCCAAAGAGAGCCCATCACTTGGTTCATTGAGTGTGTAAAACTCACAGGGATATCTATTCGTTGGATCACCGCATTGGCCGTGATAATCTTCATAATATCCATTATAAAGACGTGCCCCTGCTTTAGCATAGCTGACACTTGGAGCCATGACGTGTGTCATATTATTATCGTACGCTCGCACCAATGTCGTACCCACTGAAAATACATGATCTAATTGTGAATACATTCCTGATGAGTAACCACTCTCTTTATCGTCGGTATTTGTTTTTGTATTTCCATAAAAACCGATTGCCCGCGTCGCTGCATTAGCGGTATAACTTACATCCAGATAATCATCAAACAGGCTCGTTTGCAGTGTTGCAGGAATATTGATATCTGCTTGTACCGCCCGTTTTCCATCTGGACGGTAAAAATTGCTCGCCTGTGCGTCTGCACTGATCAGTAAATGATTGTCCAAAAAGTTTTCGAGATAACGATGGTATTGAAGCGTAGGGAGAGTTTGAAGGGTTTGTCCATTGTCTGTTTGATCCAAGTACTGATAATGCTTAAAATAAGTTCCGGCATAATTGTCTTCACTGCTGTAATAGCCGTTGATGCGTGAAAAGATTTGATTGGCAGTCACGTTTTTGGTCTCATCCGTTTGCTGCAAATTGAGATAATCCACATCATTCATCCAAGAACCGTTGACGTACAATCCCGATTCTCCCTCCAAATCAGCTCCAAACCAGTTCTTTAACACGTCTTTATGCTGATAATGCAGTGCAAACCCATAGTGTTTTTCGTGCGCCAAATCATACTCTTGTGCGTAAGCACTCTGTTCTTTGAAATAGCCAAGCTCGATAGAGCCTGTTGACGTCGGAGAGTCAACAAAACGGACATCCGTGTACATTCCCGATCCGCGTGACGTTCGAATCTGCGGACGAAATTCGGCATCGAACCAGTTTGTAGGTGCCCAATAAACGGGTTGTTGATAATAAAACCCTTCTGAGCCGGATATTCCAAAGGTAGGGATCAACAGTCCGCTGCGGCGTGTTTTGTCCGTTGGGTATCCGAAATAAGGCAAATACATCACAGGAATATCTTCAATATACAACAAAGCATTATAGATATTTACCCACATAGCTTCCGTATCGTAATTTGCACTGGTAAAATGAATTTTCCACAGAGGATCGGTTGAATTACATCCCGATACCATTCCGCTGGTCAAATCAATTTTATTTTGACATCCTACTGCTTCATCGGCACTCATCCACGCATTGCTTGTCGTATCAATCGAGTAATACGGCTTTGAGTATCGTGTATCCGCATCCAAATTTAGTTTTGAATACTCGCTAATGGCATGATATTGCCCTGCTTTAAATGCATTGACACGGCCAAAGGCCTCGACAATACTCGTATTATGATCATAAGTTAGCGTGTTGGCACTCATAATTTGGTCCTGATAAACCATGACCGGATTGCCTTGTGTATTGGCTAGGGAACCGTTTGCATCGACTTGCTGTGCAAAAAGCTCTATACGATCGCCGCCATATACGACACTTGCCGCCATCGCACTGATCACTAAAAACTTATGCATTGACAACCAAAGTCCGCGCACTCAGATCGTGCCAGGCCCTTCGATAGGGATCAAAAAAAGCCCATGCAAATCCAAGGTAAAAAAGAGTTTCACTCACAATCCGAAAAATCGAGCGGTTAAAAGCACTCAAAAAACTCGGATTAGAAAGGGTTTTCATCTCAATGATTCGGATTTTCATCACGATTTTTCCCAAGGTTGCTCCGTATTGCATCGTAAAGAACGTTTGGTAAAGAATCTTGATCGCCATGTATTCCAAAATAAAGGTATTCACGACCAAAATCATCGCTTCAACACTTTTAGCAGCAGACATCGAATCCCATAAAATAGCCAATAAAATGACGCTCAGCAATACTTCATCGATTCCAAATGCCGCCGCGCGAGCTCGCACACTCGCAAGCTGCAAGTTTTCTCGACTAAGAAGGTTTTCGATGTCGTTATTCATTAACGCAATGCTTGATACGCGATATCAGTGCGCAGTTTTTTACCGGCAAAATGGACTTGTCCGCACAGCATATAGGCTCGATTTCGTGCTTCTTTAATGCTGTTTCCCAACCCTACACATACAAGTACACGTCCGCCATTCGCGTAAAGTTTTCCATCTTCTTCGCTCACGCCTGCGTACGAAATATGCGTGTTTTGTGCGATCTCATCATGATGAATTGCATCGACAACGATTTCAGCAGGAGTAGAATCCCCGAAAGGATAATTTTTACTGGCCATTACGACACCTACAGCATATTGTTCGTAAAATTCGACAGTGAGGGTATCGAGCTTCTTGGTTGCTGCCTTGTAAAACAGTTCACGTGCCGGCGTTTTCAAAAGCGGCATCAAGATTTCGCACTCCGGATCTCCAAAACGGACATTAAACTCTAACGTGATCGGCTCGCCATTGACGACCATAATACCGATAAAAAGGACTCCCTCAAACGGTGCACCCTCTTCTTGCATCCCTAAAAGTGTCGGACGAATCACCCGCTCTTTGACTTTTTCATAAAGGACTTCGTCTACTAACGGTGTCGGCGCATACGCCCCCATTCCACCCGTATTTGGACCTTCATCGCCATCCAAAAGTCGTTTATGATCTTGCGCTGCAGGGAGAAGAATAAAATCTTTTCCATCGCAAAGGGCAAACATGGAGAGCTCATACCCGTCCAAAAACTCTTCGATGATGACCCGTTTTCCTGCATCACCAAACGATTTCCCGCTCAACATCTCCGAAACGGCTACTTTGGCTTCATCGTGGCTCATCGCAATGATAACGCCTTTGCCCGCACACAGACCATCGGCTTTGACGACGATCGGCGCAGTAAGAGACTCGATAAATTTAAACGCATCTCCGATATGAGCGGTTTCAATGTAGCGTGCTGTCGGGATGTTGTATTTAGCCAAAAAGTTTTTCATGTAAACTTTCGAACCCTCAAGCTGTGCTGCGGCTTTTGAAGGGCCAAATATTACTAATCCACGCGCTTTGAAAATATCTACAACGCCATCGGTCAATGGTCCTTCAGGACCTACGATCGTCAAATCAATCGCATTATCAAGAGCAAACTGCGCCAATTCTTCGTAATCTTTAATGGCAACATTTTCACCCAGCATCGTCGTTGCGCCATTACCCGGGGCAAAATAAAGGCTTGATACTTCAGGGTCTTGTTTTAATACTCGTCCGATTGAAAATTCTCGTCCACCGCTGCCGATTATCATTATATTCATATATTGCCCCAAAAAATAGTTGATTCTCTCATCTAAAAACCCCAATGGATTTTTAAATAAGGTAAAAGCCCAGGCGGGCGTTTCGCAGTAGCTTTGGTTCTTCAAAGCTGTAATTGCGCCATATCGAGCGTTTCTTCCGGCGGCAATCTCTCACGTTTACACGCTCAAACAAGACCACCGACACACCGAAACGTCTACGGATATGACTAGTTGTATATGTAGAACCCTCATATTGCGGTTACTCGCTGCGCCCAGAGTTAATAATTATAACCTCAAAAAGCTTAAAACGTATCTCGTGATGCCAATTTTAGCCCTATTTCTACACACGATTCAATGGTCGTTTTCTCAGCTAATCGTGATTTACAGTCCAATGGCAAAGCATTTTGCGTGGTTTTTCCGATCACCACCACATCGTGAGTCGGTAAAAGCTCATAACGTGCACAAAAGCACTCAATACTTGAGGGTGATGTAAAAATCAGCACGGCATTAGGGGCGATCTCAATTTTTTCCATCGTTTGGTTGCATTGTGTTTCATACATAATCACCTCATCGATGATTATTCCCGCTTCTCGAGCACGTTGGGGCCATGAAGATGCAATCATTTTTGGACGGCAATAGAGCCATTTTCCACAGTATTTACGCAACACGTTAACAATAGTTTCACCGTATCCATCAGCAATTTCAATGTGCATTGCACCCAAACCTTTCATCGCTTCCGCTGTTGCTTCCCCTACGCAGATAACGTGTAGTTTTTTCCAATCGGGGGCATAGGGTTTAAGAGCAAGTGCTCCTTGCTTGGAAGTCACAATAATGCCATCGTAATCGTCAAAATTGATGAGAGGTGTTAAAAAATGGATAGAGAGGATAGGGATATGAATAATGCCCGCCGTTTCATGGTGGGACGTTTTAGAGACGAGATAGATGGGGCGCAAAAGCTACCCCTTATTCCCACTCGATGGTAGCAGGAGGTTTGGAACTGATGTCATAAACAACACGGTTAATGCCGTCTACCTCATTGATAATACGGCGGCTGATACGCTCCAACAAGGTGTGAGGAAGATGCGCAAACGTTGCGGTCATACCATCGACGGCTTCGACGACGCGAACACACACAGTGTTGTCATACGTACGGTTATCCCCCATAACGCCAACACTTTTAACGTTCAAAAGTACGGCAAATGCCTGCCATGTTTTTGCGTAATATCCGCTTGCTTTGAGCTCTTCCAGTAAAATAGCATCGGCTTCGCGAAGGATGTACAAATCGTCCTTGTTGACTTCACCCATGATGCGAATCCCCAAACCGGGTCCCGGGAACGGATGGCGATTGACCAAATAATCCGGAAGTCCCAGTTCAAGACCCAGTTTACGTACTTCGTCTTTGAATAAATCACGCAACGGCTCGATCAACTCGAAATCCATCCAGTCCGGCAATCCGCCGACGTTGTGGTGACTTTTGATCGTTACGGATGGACCGTTTACGGAAACCGATTCAATAACGTCGGGATACAATGTCCCCTGCGCCAAGAATTTGATCCCGTCGTGTTTTTTGGCTTCTTGCTCAAACACTTCGATAAAAGTGTGTCCAATAATCTTACGCTTCTCTTCAGGATCCGTAACACCCGCAAGCTTGCCTAAGAAACTCTCCGATGCATCGGCGACAACAAGAGGAACTTTAAGATGGACTTTAAAAATATTTTCAACCGATTCACGCTCACCTTTGCGCAAAAGACCGTTATCGACGAATACCGGAATCAACTGATTTCCGATGGCCTCATACAGCAATGCGGCAACGACCGAAGAGTCAACACCGCCGCTGAGAGCACAAAGGACTTTCCCATCCCCCACTTGGGCACGAATTTTGACGATCTGCTCTTTGAGGAAATGCCCCATATCCCATTTTTCAGTAATGCCGCAGATGGTACGGGCGAAGTTACGGAGCATCAAATACCCCTCTTCGGAGTGGTTCACTTCCGGGTGATACTGCATCGCATACACTTGTCGCGCTTCATCCGCAATCGCCGCATACGGAGAGTTCGGCGAATACGCGATAGGGACAAACCCTTGCGGCAGAACATCCACTTTATCGGAGTGGCTCATCCATACCGTACGCTCATCTTCACAATTGGCAAACAATGGTGACTGCTGTGTCATATCGATCGTAAGCTCTGCTTTGCCGTACTCATGATGGTCACTTCGGATGACGGAACCGCCAAAGTCAACAGCAATACGCTGCATCCCATAACAGATACCAAGCACCGGGATACCAAGGGCATAAACCCCTTGATCGACCGTATATGCGTCTTTGTTATAGACCGATGAAGGACCGCCGCTGAGGATGATACCTTTTGGATTTTTTGCTTTAATAACGTCTATTTTAGTGTGATACGGGAGCACTTCACAATAAACTTTGTCTTCGCGTAAGCGACGTGCGATGAGTTGAGTGTACTGGGAACCGAAATCGAGGACGATTATATTGACATCTTTCACGAGTAAGCCTTTAGTGTAAAATAGGGATGATTGTAGAGGGGTCATAATCCCTTTATATTAATGAAATCATATCTAATCCTAGTTTAATTTTGGATACAATAAACCATGATTGCATCAACGAGGCCTCAATGACACTCTCTCAATCTCCCTGGTCCCAAAATGGCGATGAACTTCTAACTCTTCTTAAAACCTCTGAGGAGGGGTTAGAAATCACGGAAGTCCAAAAACGATCAAAAGAATTTGGTTTTAATACCCTCAAGGAAGAACAATATTCCTTAAGTGCCCTTTTTTTGAGGCAGTTTAAAAGTCCCATTGTCGCTATTTTAATTGCGGCAGCTTTGCTTTCGTATGCGATGGGAAAGCACACGGACAGTATGATTGTTTTTGGAATACTGATACTCAACAGTCTTTTAGGATTTTTTCAAGAATACCGAGCCCAAACGTCGATTCGTGCTCTTAAAATGCTGACCCAAACGCACATCCGCGTTATTCGTATGGGAATAGAAGCACTTATCCCCTCAGATGAACTTGTTCCCGGAGATATCGTCTTGCTTGGCGAAGGAGATCTTGTCTCTGCCGATATTCGACTGATCACATCCCATGGACTGCAGGCGGATGAAGCGATTCTTACCGGTGAGTCTCTCCCCTCTCCCAAACAATCGTACGATATGCTCTCCCCAGAAGCCCTCCCCTATGAACGAAGCAATATGCTGTTTTCCGGTACTCATATCCTCAAAGGAACGGCAAAAGGGGTTGTCACCGCAACAGGGGAAAAAACATATTTAGCGACCATTGCCCAAAGTGCGCAGAAACAATCCCCCCATTCACCCTTGACAAGGGCTCTGGCACTTTTCTCCAAACGTCTTATTTTGCTTTTGATCGGGCTCTTGATGCTCGTAGGAATCATTGGCATCTTACAGGGGCGAAGTGCTTCCGAAATGACCTCCATCTTGATCGCGGAGCTGGTTTCAGCGGCTCCAGAGGGACTTCCAATCGTCATTACTCTTGTTCTGGCATTGGGTGCGTATCGCCTTAGCCGCCACAAAGTACTCGTACGGCATCTCCCCAGCGTGGAGTCATTGGGCAGTACGTCCGTCATTGCGACCGATAAAACAGGAACGATTACCGAAGGATTTCTCTCCGTTCGGGAAATGGAGATTCTCGATGAAGAAGCTCTCAAACTCTGTGCCGCACTGTGCAACGATGCCAATGAAGCCCGCGGTGATCCCATCGACACCGCATTAGCACGATGGATGGGATCCGACTATGCTTTACTGCGAGAACACCATCCGAGAGTGTTCTATCACCCCTTTGATCCGCAACGCCGCTTAATGGCAACTGTCAATCAAACGGGCACGGAAGAACGTCTCTATCTCAAAGGAGCCTATGAATCCCTAAAAGAACTCTCTATCAATACGCACGAGGAGATGGAAAAATTCAATTTGACTCATGATGCGATGGCATTGCAGGGATTACGGGTTTTGGCTTTTGGAATCAGTGATAAAAAATGGGAAGATCCAGAAAAATGGTCCATTCAAATTGTCGGATTGATCGGTTTTGCCGATGCGGCTAAGAAAGGTGCGGACAATGCCGTTAACCAAGCCAAAAAAGCGGGAATAAGGGTAATAATGGTAACAGGTGATAATCCGTTAACTGCACAAGTCATTGCCAAAGAGGTCGGAATATGGAAGGAAGGAGATAGCGTTCTAAACGGTGAAGAGATGATAAAAATGGACGATAAACAGCTTCAACGTGCTCTAAACGTCTCTACCGTAATCGCACGGGCCCTCCCCGAACACAAATACCGGATTGTCAAACTTCTTCAAGCAACGGGCGAGATTGTGGCCGTTACGGGAGATGGGGTCAATGACGTTCCGGCACTTAAAGCGGCTGATTTAGGGATTGCGATGGGAAATGGAAGCGAAGCGGCCAAATCGACGGCTAAAATGGTGATCACGGACAATAATTTGGGCGTCATCGTCGATGCGATACGGCAGGGAAGAATCATCTCGGCAAATCTTCGAAAGGTGATTTTTTATCTCGTCGCCACGTGTTTTGATGAAATCATTGTGATTACCGGAGCCATTATGATGGGACTGCCTTTGCCAATCCATCCGACACAGATTTTATGGGTCAATATTGTGACGGATGGGGTTACCGACAAAATGTTTCCAATGTGCCGTGAAGAGGGAGATGTGATGAAAAACAAACCGCGACGGCTCGAAACACAGTTCTTCGATCGTTGGCAGATAGCAAGGATCGGCTGGGTTTCACTGGTCAATGCCTCGGTGACGCTGGCCGTTTTTGTCCATCTTCTGCGCACCGGACACAGCTACGAAGTTGCCCTCACCGTCTCCTTTTGTATCATCGTTACTGCGCAATGGGTCAACGGTATCCTTGCCCAAAAAGAAGAAGAACCGTTTTTTTACCATATCAAAACCAGTCTGACCATCAATCCGTGGATTTGGCTCGGTATCGGCATCGGCATTACACTTCAAGGCTTTGCTTTGTATGTGGTTCCGGATTGGTTCCACGCCGTTTCACCCGATGGAGAGATGCTGGCGTATATTGGCGGTGCTACCGCCACTGTTTTCTTGCTGCTGGAAAGTTATAAATGGGGAGAATATTGGCTGAAACGTTCATCAACCAAAACGTAATTTTTTAGTACCATCCTAAAATGATGAACTGAAAATACCATACGCACAAAGAGACAACGTATCCGATCAATACCGTCCATGCAAGCTTGATATGCGAAGCAAACGTATAAATCCCGTGCATTTTTCCCATCACACCGACACCTGCCGCACTTCCGAAGCTGATCAATGATCCGCCGATACCGGCCGTCATCGTCACCAGCATCCACTGGGCATGATCGATAGCAGGGTTCGCTTTAAGAACTGCCGACATGACAGGGACGTTATCGACAATGGCGGAGAGAAAACCAATGCCGATATTCACTATCGTCGGATCAAAAAGTTCGTACAGCTTCGCCGCATGTCCTAAAAATCCTGCAAAATGAAGCGCACCGACCGCCGCTAAGATTCCAAAGAAAAAGAGCAGCGTATTGTTTTCGATCTTGCTTATAGCCTGAAAGATATCGACATCTTGATTGTGATTTTTTTTGAGCGTGTACATATAAAGCTGCAAAAGAGAGAGTCCGAAAAGCATCCCCCACATCGGAGGCAAGTGCATCACCTGCTTGCAGATAACCGCCAAAGCAATCGTCACAGTCCCCAAAGCAATGATCATTTTCCCGCCCTTGAGAATCTCTATCTTTTGGGCAGCATCAGGATCTCCGTCTTTGAACGGATCCAGATTAGGGACATAACGGCTTAAGAGATACGCCGTGATGAGCCATCCGATAAATGAAGCGGGAAAGAGGTAGAGAAAATCGGTAAAAACCCCTTTTTCGGCGGTCCACACCATAAGAGTCGTAATGTCTCCAAACGGACTCCATGCCCCTCCCGCATTGGCGGCAACGACGACATTGATAGCACTGGGAACCAAAAAGGCTTTGTTCTTTTTTTCAATCGTCAACAACACCGTAGAAAGGATAAGGGCGGTGGTCAGATTGTCTGCTATGGGAGAGATGAAAAATGCCAGAAACCCCGTAATCCAAAAAATCTCTCGATAGCTGTACCCTTTGGCAATAAGCTTCGATTTGAGCGCATCAAAAACACCGCGTTCGATCAATGCTTCGATAAAGGTCATCGCGACAAACAAGAAAAAGAAAATCTCGGCAATCTCTAAAATCAGATGGGAAATTTCCGTTTCAAACGGCTGAAAATCTAGACCGTTAAAGGCATAAAATCCGCCGATAAGGATAAACATAAACGTTCCGATAAACAAAGCGGGCTTCGCCTTATCGAGATGATATTTATCTTCCGTCGCGATAAAATAATATCCTAGGATGAAAATGGCCAGCAAAAGCCATCCAAACGGATGAACGGCCAAATCGACACCGTGCTGTCCAATGGTTGTTGTCATTTTTCTAATCCCTTAAGCAATGTAGTGCACCCCGATCGATTCCGTCCGTTTCAATGCCGATTGAACAATCGCACGAGCACTGAGAAGACGCAGTTTTAGCAATCGTCCGACCTCTGAACTGAGCATCTCTTCAATAGAGCACAGCGCCTCGTTCAGCCCTTTTTGCGTCCGAACAATTGATACTTTATCCCACATGATGTGACGCAGGGCATCTTTTTTCTCTTTGTCGCCCTCTTGTTCAAGAGCCATTGTCGAAATCTCAAATTTCTGAATGCACGTTTTCGAGACATTGTGCAATATTGTCTGGGCAGCGCGTTTACCAAATACCAACCCTTCTAAAAGGGAATTACTCGCCAGCCTATTAGCTCCATGCACTCCCGTACATGCAGCTTCACCGACAACATATAACCCATCTATGCTAGGGACTCTCCCCTCCAAATCACTTTTTATCCCGCCAATAGCGTAATGAAAAGCGGGAGAAATAGGGACCCGTTGGGATGGAAGGTTATACCCAAGATCCCGCAATGCTTTATAAATATTGGGAAAACGTCCCTGAAAATACTCTTTGTCAAAATGGGCACACGAAATATAGACTTGACTCGAAGTGCGTTGTTTGTAATCAAAAATCGCCCGACTTACGATATCTCGAGGCGCCATCTCTCCGCGCTCATCATACTCAAACAAAAATCGATACCCGTTTTCATCGACGATCCATGCCCCCTCGCCTCGAAGCGCTTCGGTCAGCAAGAGTTTTCGGGCACCCGTTCCCGATACAAAAACCGTCGGATGAAACTGCATCATTTCCATGCTTTCAAGGACAATCCCTTTTTCAAGACAAATGCCGTGGATGTCCGCACTAATAGCATGGGAGTTGGTATGATACTCATACAGTGATCCGACACCGCCGCTGGCGATAATGACATTATTGGCATAAATAAGCTTTCTCTTTCCCTCGCTTAGCACTTCCACACCGCAACACTTATTATTTTCCATCAGTAAATCACATACCGTCGCATTCGAAAGCATCGGATGGGGATTTTGCTGCAGTAAAAACAGATGAAGATACCGCCCCGTAGCATCTCCTCCGGCATGTAAAATACGGTTACGCGAATGAGCCGCTTCTTTCGTATAGAGAAGATTTCCATCCTCATCGGCGTCAAACATAAATCCGCGCTGCATCAAATCACGAATAACCCCTTGCGATTGCTCGCTCATGAATTGCACCGCATCCGGGTTGCACATGCCGGCACCTGCTTCAATGGTGTCGGACACATGAAGCGATATGTCCGCATCGTTATACGCTGTGGTTATCCCCCCTTGGGCATAATACGTATTGCATTCCCACGGATGCGATTTGCTGATGACCAAAACTTTTAAATGCTTGGGCAATCCTATTGCCGCATACAACCCAGCAACACCTGCACCGATAATGACGACATCATAGCGCACTGTTTTTTTCCTCATTGGAAGGCTTTTCGTAATAAGGAGGGGCTTTGTATCCACATCCGCTGATCGCTAATACCATTCCCATCAAAAGCATAACGTATAGTTTTGTCATAAATTTCCAATCAAAAAAATTCTGCCTCATACGAGGCAAGCTTTAGTTCCATGTGCTGCAAGTGTAGTCGTTGGGATTTTATTCCGACGGCGTTTTAAAACATATAGAGGGATGGTATAATAGCTACCATAAATACTTGATTAAGCGACCTTAATGATTGACAAAATACGCTCTCTTCCGCACAGTGCAGGCATTTACCAATATCTCAATGCAAAAGGGCAGATTCTATACATCGGCAAAGCCAAAGATCTCTCCAAACGGGTCAAAAGCTATTTCAATCTCACCCCGACACTCACCCCAAAATCAACCCTTTCTCTGCGAATCCAAAAAATGCTTTCGGAAACCATATCCTTACAGTATATCGTCGTTGATAAAGAGCATGATGCCCTGATACTCGAAAACTCTCTGATCAAACAGCTCGCCCCAAAATACAATGTTTTACTCCGCGATGATAAAACCTACCCCTATATTTATATTGATTTAAATGAATCCTATCCCCGATTCGATATCACCCGAAAAATTATCAACGGCAAAAACGTTCGCTATTTCGGACCCTATTCTACCGGTGCACGGGATATTCTCGATTCGCTCTACGAACTACTCCCTTTGGTGCAGAAAAAAAGCTGCCTCAAGGGGAAAAAAGTCTGCTTGTACTATCAAATGCACCAATGCCTTGGGCCATGTGAACTTCCCGTAGACATTTCCCATTATCGCAGCCTCGTCGATACCGCCATTTCGTGGATTGAAAACAAAAAACTCCTCGCTCCAAAACTGATTGAAAAAATGGAATACTATGCCCAAGAGCTCCGATTTGAAGAGGCGATGGGGTTGCGTGACCGGCTGGAACGCATTGAAAAAAGTGTCGTCACCTGCGCCATCGATCTTGCCCGAAATGTCGACTTTGATATTTTTGCCATAGAACTTCACGAGACCCGAGGCTGTGTGGTTCGAATGTTCATACGAGAGGGTAAAATCACCTCGAGTTCCCACGATTTTTTTCCGATTACCGATCATTTTTCGCTGGACGAAGGATACGAAAGGGCACTCCTGAATTTTTATGGGATTCAAAAACCCCCTATTATTGCCCCGATTCTTACGGCCCATCCTTTCGAAGAAAAAGAGTGGATTGAAGAGCATTTAACGAAAATTTTTGAAAAAAAGGCAATCCTTGAATCGCCCAAGATAGGAATAAAAAAACAGCTGACGCAACTCGCCCTCACCAATGCTCAAGAGCTTTTAAAGACCCATAAACCAAGCAATCACCCCATGCTCCAATCACTCAAAGAGTTGCTTGAACTTGAAAACTTTCCCCATCGAATCGAAATCTTCGACAACTCTCACATGGGAGGAGTCGCCACCGTAGGGGCGATGGTCGTCTATACCAATGGTTCTTTTGAAAAAAAATCGTATCGTCAATATCATCTGCACGAGAGAGATGAATACGGCCAAATGAGGGAGATGCTCCTGCGTAGAATTGAATCGTTCGATACCAATCCCCCTCCCGATCTATGGATACTTGATGGAGGTTCAACACTGCGAAATCTCGCGCTTGAGCTCCTCCATTCTCACGGGATATCGATGGATGTCATTGCCATCAGCAAAGAAAAACTCGATGCAAAAGCACACAGAGCCAAAGGATCTGCTCGTGATATTCTTCATATTCATGACAATACCTTACGCTTGGAACCCTACGACAAACGGCTTCAATTCATTCAACTGTTACGCGATGAAGCCCACCGAAGCGCTATTACGTTTCACAAAAAAACCAAATTAAAACGGGATCAAGAATCAAAATTTCTTTCACAAAAAGGGATCACTCTTCCTAAGATTTATAAATTATTAGAATATTACGGAACCTTTGAAGAAATAGAAAAAGGAACTTTTGAAACCCTCTGTGAGCTGATTGGAACCAAAGATGCCAGAATTATCCAAAATTTATCACATTTAGAACAAAACTAAGAATTCTTTTACCTTGTTTATGCCATATTCCTTACACTAATAATTTCAGAAGTTTTTTAGGAAAGGGATAAAAATGGAGAGACCTGTACCCGTAGACGAAGAATATTTTTTTGAAGGGCGCGCTATTGTCAGCGAAACTGACCTTGATGGTATTATCACTTTTGCTAATCGACGCTTTTGTGAAATCTCAGGCTACAGCGCCGATGAACTCTTAGGAAAGCCTCATAATATCATTCGTCACCCCGATATGCCACGCGCAGCTTTTGCACAAGTCTGGAAAACCATTCAATCCGGAACCATCTGGCACGGATTAGTGAAAAATCTACGTAAAGACGGGAAGTTTTATTGGGTCGATACCGAAATTTCTCCCCTCTATAACAACGAGGGAGCCATCAAAGGATATATGGCGGCTCGAAGACCGGCGTCGCGTAAAAATATCGAAGAAACTGCGCTGATATATCAAAATATGCTGGCCCAAGAAAGCTAAAGGGAGAAAACGTGTTACTATATAACCATAAACAGGAGTTCATTGGGATTGATGAGGAAGGGTTACGTCTTCTGAACTACGCTTCACTCCATGAACTATTAAGTGTTTGTACGGATGTTGCCGATCTCTTCGCGAATGAACCGGGATACATCCATAATTTTAAAAGCTTTGGCTGGATCGATTATCTTCTTCACGCCGACTCAGATGCATCCAGTGCTATTGTTCATGCCAACGGACGTGTTTTCAGTTGCCAGCTCTCTGTTTCACCCTTTTATTTATGTGAAAATCCCAATCAAAATTCTTACAGTATTGAGATGAATCACGTCAAAACCATCAGCGGAGAAGACATCAAGCCTCATGCCATCTCCGCTAAAGCAGCGCAACAAGAGTACACTCCCCCTCTGCTTGCCAAAGTGGAAGAAAGCATCATTACGGCATTACCCGATTATGCTGACTTAACTCCTATGCAGCTTGATGAACCCAACATTTTGGATGTTCCTGAACACTCTTTATCCGCTTTTGATGATGAAATCCACGAAGAATATCTGGAAGAAAAATCTCCCTTTAAAGAAGAGACGTTTGAACCCTCTCCTTTCAAAGAAGAGATCCCCGTTGCGGAACCTGTCCAAGCAGCCAACAAACCTCAAGAAAAACCAATAATGAAAGGTACTCGCTACACGGCAGATGAGCAAGAATATCTTGATCATCACAATGTCCTCAGAAGCTATATCTATGATCCAAATGTCGCTGCCAATGAGCTTGGTTTACCGGTTGATTTGATCGAAGAGTTTATTGGTGATTTTATTCAGCAAGCGTACGATTTTAAAGACGATCTATTTGCCTCTTCTGCTAAAAATGATTTCAATAATCTTCATATTTTATCGCACAAACTCAAAGGGGTTGCCGCAAATCTCCGTATCGACGATGCCTTTGAAACGCTCAGTGTGATCAATACATCAAGCGAGCCGGTAGAGATTGAAGCAAATCTCAAATATTTCTTTGACATCATTCAAAAACTTAAAGGCGGAGAGCTGTTAGAAACTGAATTTGAATCAACGATGCCGGAGACCCAAAAGAGTCCGTCCGCTGCAGAAACCGAAGCAAGCGATGATATTTATTCTTTTGGTCTCAAACAATATGAAGATGAGCCTCTCATCGTCCACGAAGACGAGCTAGAGTTAAGTGAATCTTCGGAACCAGCCGCGCCCAAAGAAACGGTATTTAAAAAAGAACTCCTCGATATTCATGAGCCTGCGCCAGAAATAATAACACCGTTAGAGGAAGAACCTTTTTTAGAAGAGACCCCAAATACTCCAGAAAGTATCAACCAAGCGGCTAATCCAAAACTGGAATACAATTCGTTCACCGTAGCAAAATCATTGGGAATTGAACCTGCATTCATGGACGAACTGCTCTTTGATTACAAAAACGATTCACGTATCATCAGTAACCAGATAACCAGCGCTATCCAAGCTTTCGATACCACAACGTGGAATGAGAGTGCAGCCAAACTCAAGGGAATAAGTGACAATTTACGTCTCTCTGAAATTTCCGAAGAGCTTACTATTCTGAGCAAAACTCATGACGCACAAGAAGCCAAAAAAGCCTCTCTACGGCTTAATGCTTATCTTGATCAACTTTAAGAGGAATACCCATGCATTTAGGACTTAAAAATCGACTTCGCCTTATCAGTCTCCTTCCGATTCTGATTCTATTTTCACTCGCCAGTTATTATGTTTATACCTCATATTTGAGTTATCAATCTGCGCAAACCCTTCAAGTGCATCTTGAAAAAAGTAAACACCTCAACGATATGATCAGCAGTATCGCACGCGAACGCGGTATGACCGTCATGTACCTAGGGAATGCTTCAGCAGCAACCCTAAAATCACTTCATGCACAACGAAGCGTTGTTGATAAAAAGATCAACGAGTTTAAATCCGACTACAAATCGACACAAGTGGATACGATCATTACGGCACTTGAAAAATCACGCCTTCAATCACGCCCGTCGATTGACAACCAAACGGCTGATTTTAATGAGATTTTTGACGATGTTTATGGAAAATCACAAACAGCCCTCTTGAATGAGCTTACAACCCTTTTTGCTGTCCAGTTTGACGAACAAATAACCTCCATGCAAGGAACCTATCTCTCCTTGGTTCGCGCAAATGAATATACCGCTCAAGAACGCGGATACATCACTTATCTTCTCTCCAAAGGAGCTCCTCTTGAAGAAGAAGAGGTCAGTAAATGGATCGAATACATCGCTAAAGCGGACAACCTTGACTTCAATTCAATTAATGACAAGGAACTAAAAGCATCCCTGACAGCATCCCTGTTTACGGAAGACAACAGTGAACTGTTCCAAGATATATCGGTCGAACGAGGAAATATCTTACGTCAAAGCGGAGAAGGAAAATACGATACACAATCCGGTATTTGGTTTGCGATGCTCTCTGAAAAAGTCAATGCAATCAATGAGACAGAAAAACTCTTGCTGGATCAAATGGATCATCGTGCTTCAAATGTCAAAACCCAAGCAATTCAGCTCCTTATCATTGCTATTACCGTATGGCTTGTTGCTGTTTTAATTGGTATTTTAGGAGTACTCCTTTCAAACGAAATCGCTACCAATATCAAAAATCTTGAATCCGTTCTCAAGCGTGTTGCAGCAGATACGCATGACAATGAAGCCGATGCACTCAGCAAATCGATCAATCTTGATACTGCCGCAGGAACAGCGCAAGCTTATGCGCTGCTAGAACGTATCATTGAACAAACCATGGGGGATAAACAATTTGCTATGGAGGCGAGTGAAGCCAAATCGATGTTCCTAGCAAATATGTCGCATGAGATTCGTACCCCACTCAATGGTATCGTTGGATTTACTGAGTTGCTAAAAGATACCGAATTGCACGATGAACAGCGGGAATTTATCGAGATCATCGAAAAAAGTTCGGAAAATCTTCTCGAAATCATCAATAACATCCTTGACCTTTCCAAAATTGAAAGCAATAAACTTGAAATCGAAGACATCGCCTTTAATCCCTTGGAAGAGTTTGAGAGCGCGGTTGATGTCTATGCCGTTCGTGCATCTGAAAAACACATTGACCTTGGATGCTTCATTGATCCAAGCCTTGAGCGTCCACTCAAAGGGGATCCAACCAAAATCAAAGAGGTTATCATCAATCTTCTTAGCAATGCGGTTAAGTTTACCAATAATGGAGGAAGCGTCAATGTGGATATTCGCCGTATTGATTCAGACGAAGAGGGGCGTGCGCGGATACGCTTCCAAGTCAAAGACAGCGGTATTGGTGTCACCAGTGAGCAAAAATCACGAATATTTGAAGCTTTTGGACAAGCAGATACCTCTATTACTCGTAAATATGGCGGAACAGGCTTAGGTCTAACCATTTCCAGTCGATTTGTTGAGCTTATGGGCGGTAAACTTGATCTTGAAAGTCATCCGGGTGAGGGAACCATGTTCTTCTTCACTTTGTCTTTTGATGAGATTGAAACCCTCAATGAACCCCTAAAAGGCTCTTTTTCGAACATCAATGCCGTTATTCATGAAAGTAAAACAAAGAAAAAACTCCAAAGCACGTATCTTAAAGAGTATCTTGACTATTTGGGTGTTAGCTATACCACCTTTACCGAAATGGATGAGTTAAAAATTTTGGAACGACAAGTCAACTATGATCTACTTTTCATCGATAATGACTACACAAATGATGATGAACTGATTCAATTTGCTTCAGCCAATGAACAAACTATTTTGATCACTAAATCGTACTATATGAAAAAAATAGACTCGATGGGTCTGGATCTGTTTAAGGTACTCTATGAACCTCTCAACAGCTCAAAAATACGCTTAGTGCTCGAAACGTACGAAGCGGAAGCTTTCAATACGCGCAAGCAAAAAACGACACGACGTAAAAAATTCGATGAGAAAAACTCTCGTTTTGCGGCCAATGTCCTTGTTGCTGAAGACAATGTCATCAATCAAAAACTCATCAAGCGTACGTTGGAGGATTTAGGTCTGACGGTCACCCTTGCCAATAATGGACTCGAAGCGTTTGAAAAACGTAAAAATGGAGAATATGACCTTATTTTTATGGACATTCAGATGCCTGTTCTTGATGGTATGGAAGCGACTCAGGAGATCTTAGACTTTGAAGAGGATCACAATCAACATCACATACCGATTATTGCTCTCACAGCAAACGCGTTAAAAGGCGACCGTGAGCGCTTTATGGCGATAGGCATGGATGAATACACGACAAAACCATTGGTTCGCAGTGATATTATCTCTTTGCTCAACAATTTTCTATCGCACAAAATCATTGAGATCAATGCTATTCCTAAATCAGCCAATGACCTTTTGGGAAGCAATAATGAGCAAAACGAAGAAGAAGCTGCTATTGATACCAAAGTAACCATCTCGCTACCGGAAGAACCGGAAGCAGAAGAATTCACCTCGGTAGAGGAGAGTCTACTCGAGGAAGAAATGGTTAACGAAGAGGCAACTTTCTCTAATGAGCTTCGCGAAAGTACCGAGCCTCTAAAATCATCATTTGATGCCGATATTTTATTAGCAAAACAAAATCCTTTAGAGCTAAAACTTTTTAGCCGTATCCTTGACGACCTTGGATATACCTATGTTACTGTCAACAAAGCGAAAGAGCTATATTCACACATTGACATGAAAAACTATAAATTGGCATTGTTTGACAAATCGCTTCCAGACCTTAATCTAAAAGAACTCTATGATATAATTCGTAGCAATAATAGTGAAATGTCTTTAGTCATGCTCGTTGACCCAACCGCCAATGAAGATCAAAATGATGCGATGTACGTCCATGAGATAATCAAAAATAGTGTGAATAAAGATTTGTTACGTCTCGTGTTTGAAAAATTTATCTAAACTAGGAATCTATTGATGGATGTTAAAAAACTAAAAGTACTCGCAGTTGATGATGATATGATCAACTTAAAACTCTTAAAATCCATGTTAATGAAAGCACCTAATGTTGCTCAAGTTATTGAAGCAAAAAACGGTGCCGATGCGATTGGTGTCTTAAAGACACAAGATGATATCGATATTATTTTGCTTGACATCATCATGCCTGTCATGGGTGGGATAGAGATGCTTAAGGTCATCCGATCCGATGATTCTCTTCGCCAAGTACCTGTCATTGTCCTAACAACGGATGAAACAAAAAAAGGGGAAGCATTAGACTGCGGAGCAAACGGTTTTCTGATGAAGCCTGTCCGCGAAAAAGATGTTCTTTCTAAAATAGCTCAACTTACTATTCAATAATCACTTATTTTATCTTCACTGCTTTTCCCCCGCATAAGCGGGAAATATTAATCACAGCTTCTGCCACGACCGTTTATGAACCCGTATCGGTTCTGTGGAAATATTCGCATCAGGATTGGTCGTAACGGTTACATCCACGAGAATCATCGTGTCTTTACCCGTATTTTCTGCTAAAACATTACTGCACGTATTTGGTACATCATTTCTAAAAGAATACTGCAGAGAAACATTTGCATCATACGTAGCTTTTCCAGAAGTATCTTTGACGGTGATATTAAGCTGTTGCAAAAAACAATTCGCCGAATTAACACCTATATCAAACCCCTGCGCCCGCATCACCGCAAATTCCGTTGCGCTCATAGCCAAAAGTTCTGCTTGAGCCCGGAGATAATTATCGCCCGTAGATTTAGCACCAGTGGTGGCATTTCCAAGCAGCATAACACCCCCTAGGGCAACCATGACAACGACAAAAATCGCCAATATCATCGCAAAACCGGATCGTTTAGTAGCGTACATGGACTCTCCTTTCACGGCAAATCGCTTGGCTTTCCGCCTCACTTGTACTTAGATTGCTGTCAAGACCGCGCATACACACTTTCAGCCTCCACACCAATCCTCGATCACTCACTCCCGCATTGCCCGCAAAATCACTCGCATTGTAATCCGCATAAAAATGGGCAACATTTTGACCCAAAACATTTATTTTAGCTGCATTACTAAAATGTTCATCTAGCCATGGTCGGAAATTAGTGTACATCGTAAAATTACCATCATCTTGGACCCGAAATGCGTATCCGGTTCGAAGCAGATATTTACGATGTCCATGACTGGCATTGTTGTCTGTATTTAAAGAGAGTCGGGTTGGAGAGGTAGCCGCTGATATACGATGAAATCCTTCTTTACCTTCCCCCGCAAAATTAAACCGTACACAGGCATTGGAATCAAGACTGTCCGCATCATAAATTGCCGAATTTACTAATGTTGACCCTAGTCCAATAATGATATCATTTGCCATGCTCAAATTAGCATCCGAAATATTGAGCTCATTACCCGCCAACAACTGTGTTTCTTCACTCCATCCGGGACGACCGCCAACACCTCGTAAACTGTCACTGTCTACTCCGATAAATGCTATCGTAAAATCAGCAGGATTTTCTACTGGAGGCCCATAACATGCTACGGTCGTTGGATTTATGTCCAAATTGACAATCGAACTGCTGATACCCTGTTCGAAATATTTGGTGAGCTGATCAAGTATATGATCGGCTTCGGCTACCCTCTTACTGTACTCTTGGGTTCGATATATCCCCTCGTAGTATTGGCGAATCGCTTCGAGGGCAATTCCCCCAACAATCCCCAATATAACAATAACAAAGAGAAGTTCAATAAAGGTAAAACCGCGACGGGTAGGTTGAAATCTCATCTAATTGCCTTTATTCGATTTGAAAAATGTCAAAGTCGTATCGACACCTAACGTATCATTATTAAACCGTGTTACGATACGCTTGAGATGGCTCGTTCCTGATGGAGAGGGATTCATGTTCCCCGATGAACCAAGTACCCATATAGCCGTTTGTGTGTTACCTGACGTTGCTACCGTAGAATCAACATACGCCACGCTGTATGTCGCAGTTATATTATAATTCGTTCCATCAGCGGAGGTGATTGTTATCGGCTCAGCTCCGTTGTTTAGCTGTTCAATACCATTCGCTAAAATACCGCTTCCGGTAGAAGGTATAGCAGACGGAGGTGCTGTCATATTACATTGCATCGAGGAGATATTTTCCTCCGAACCAATGCGATACCCTCCAGCTCGTGAGCAGTTTAAATCCGCTATCGTATCAATATTCAAGGCTCCCGAACCAGATGCACTGTAATTTCCATCCCATCGTGCCTGAAATTTATCGATGGTCCATCCAAAGAGACGCGCCATGACATCCTCATCGATTGCCATACTCTTAGAGGCCTTATCCGCTACCGACATCATCGTAGGGATCGTTATCACACTGATTGCGATAATCACGATGGCAAAGATCAGCTCGATCATCGCCATTGCGCAGCGCATCGTATTAACCTTCATTATCGGACCGCCGGTGCATAATCGGTGGTACTTCTCCAGCCACTGCTATCCGATTTTTTACTCGCTTTATTTCCTTCTGCACCACTTTTCGCACTCCCTGTTGCTCCCACAGGTGGAACAATATTGATGTTAAAACACGGATGAGTCAAACAATCAAGATTCGTCGCGTTTACCGGATCGAGATAGCTCAAAGCATTCGATCCATACCACAACCATGGATCGGTATTGATATGGGCCTTATAACCACCCAATGCATAACTGTTGCCAAACCAATAGGTTTCCATACCACTGCCTAGAACTATATTGCTGTTCGTAGGATTCGCGCCGTTTATCACAACGGTCACATTTCCATCTCCATCATAACTGCTGACCGTATCCGTATGTCGTGTATTTATAAACCAGCTGCTCTCATTTCGGCTCGCAGGCAATGGTGTTGCATTGATTATAGAAGCATTATAGACCTCATACCACGCGTTTGCTGCAAACGGTGTATTCGCACCAAAAACACGAATGTCACGGGGGATAATGCGTCCGTAAACATAATAGGCACTATTATTCGTAGTCAATGTTGAATTTCCATCCACCAAATCACTGTCTGTACTATTCACGTCATTAGCAACCATCGTAAAAGGATCGACAAGCTTGGTCTGATTACGGTCAAAGTTGAGACGATACCGTACATTTCCCGTACCATTACTATCTCCGCTCACAAAACGAAGCGCCGGATAAGCCAAAGGTGCATACGGACCAGCCAATGGAAAATTACCCTGAACGCTGCTATTGATATCATCATACCAAAGTACTTGAGTTAAATTGCCTGATGGTGTTATCGCCGGCAACGTAATTCCCAAAGATACATTTCCATCTTTGGCGTAACAACCGCTCGTATAATTGGAGGTCGTAGAACCTCCAAATGCTTTTGCTGTTAGGTTAGCATCCAACAATGCCGATATATTTTGATCCACTGTTGCATTTCCATCAAAATTGGAGAGATACGTAAACCCATTCGAACCGTTCGTCAAATTAGCATCGATGATAAAATGATCCGGAACAACTTTTATCGTTTGATTAAAATCACCAATCAATCGATCAAAATCCGGAGTATCATCCCAATCGATCCGTGCATATTCCAACCCTATAATTTCATGTATAGTGACATTAAAATCACCTATATTCGGTAATGAGTACATCGGTGTCACACCAGCAACAACGTTTGTCCCGTCTGTAAAGTTAATAGACGGACTAAAATTGATCGAGGCTTGCGCACATGATTTGGTACTATCACTGATATTGACATCCGCTACGAATGAACTGTGTTCTGTCTCATTATAATCTGTCGCAGCGCTGCCACCGAAAGCACTTGCTTGAAAAATAATTCCTTCAGGCTTACCCGCTGTATATTTGTAGGGAGAACCCGTCAAACCACTGCTAAATACATTTGGGCGGACGGCAAATGAGTTCCGTGAATAAGCATGTCGTTGCCAAGCTACATTGATCGTCTGAAAACACGTATCCCAATTATGCAATACCCCAGATGAATCTTGACAGTATTCAAACCAAAGTTTTGCATTTTTGACGGCTTTTGTATAAGTAAGACTCAAAGGAACATAACTTACATTATTAAAAGTAACAAGATGACCTGTAGGATCGAGCAATGCCCCACCGGTACCGTTAGCCAAATAAACTTTGATTGTCGTATTGATATCTTGAAGTTGCCCGATTTCTCCAACTGTATTCGTATCAAGGGATAGAATCTTAACGGTAAACTGATTATTGGTAATTTTTGTTTTTAATGGAACATCCGCGGCACCTGTCACTATACTTGGGAGCGTCTCATCATCATCGATTGCATCAAACTGCTTATAGATCAGCTCTAATCCACTTCCTGGAATGTTTAAACAACGACTACCTACCGAATTTGCCCCCAATCCTAGATTTGACCAGTCACCCGTTCCATCCGGATTACGAAAGAATTCTTTATCCGCCGGGTTTACCGTACTGAAAGTCGTATCATACATAAAAGATTGGCAGTTTTGATTGTAGGTTGCTGCATTATTGAGGTTAAAAAAATCAACTTCATTTCCATTTTGGTCTGTCAGAACAACAATTGCAGATGCTCCCATCGCATTGCTTTCGATACCATCGATCAACTGAAAAATTTCATAATCCGGATCGGTACAAGCAAGGTCACGGCTATTCCATGGTTTTACAACAGTCTGTGTTGAATAAAGAGTCAAATTCCAGTCATCATTTGTATGTTGTTTAACAAGAGCATCGATATATTTTAGCTCTATGTAATTCCCTTTGATTTTATTATGGGTGACATCAAAATAATTGGGATTGTTTTGATACTCATTAATCGTTATCATACCTACATACGATGAACACATATTCGTCACGGATTCATCATCAAAAATTGTCACCAAAGCTTCATTTTTTGATAGTATCCCTGCTGAAGCATTGCTTATCCTAATTTTAAAACGTTCAGTCCCTTCCGTCAACGTATCATTATGAATGGGAACCTCTATGATATAGCTGCTTGCACCCTCCGGTATCGTTATTGATTGAGGGGTAGAAGTTCCGGTATAATCAGCAGGCGATGTAGCTGACAAAGGGGTTGCGCTGAGCGTTTCATACTCCATCGTTATTCCCCCGATCGGGGCAGGTTTGCTTAACAACACCGTAACTTTTACGGTTGTATCCTGCTCTGCAATACTCGCATCATTAACAGAGATTGTCAACTGTGCATCATCATCGATGATTATTCCAGCCGCACTGCCCGTCCCTAATAGTATCGTCTCTACAAAGTTCCCTGGGATGAGCCTTGCTGCGACCGTTTCATCTGCTTCAGATAGAGCATCATCAATAATAGGGACCGCTATGGTTACACTACCACATACACCACTATTTGTAGTAATCGCTGGAATTGTAATTGTCGTTGGGGGTATCGCCGTAAAATCAGCCGCCTGTGACGTTCCGCCTGTCGTCGTTTCAAACTTGACTGAGTAGGTTGTCCCGGCATGACAGCCATGCGAAGGTGCCGCAGTCAATGTAATATTAAAATCCATAAAGACATTATTACCCTCTGTGACACTCACAGGATTGCTGATTGAAACATATGGATCCGCGGCCCATACCGATACGGTAAACATCATACCGATACCAAAAACAGCTATCAAGCGTGTCAAAAATTTAAAAGATTTCATCTCATCCTCCTTGGGATTTCTAAGGCACTAAACTGTTAGGGCTCGGCAAATAAGAACTATAAACCGAGGGGAGTTTTATACGACAAAATCGACTCTTACGACAATTTCTAAAACTCTTCTATGCTCTCTTCAGTGTTTGGAAAAAACGCCATTTTCCTAAGTTTAGTCAACCTATTATTAAGAAGTAATTAAAATGTGTTATTATAAATTTTTGTCTTCTAGCATTTGGCATTACATCGGTTGTATCATTGATTTTTCTATGTTATAATCAATTTCACTTCAAAATTTACACTAAGGCAGTACCCCATGAATATCTCTCTCGTCGGACGCCACATCGAGCTTAGCGATGCGATCAAAGATCATCTAATGCACTCTATCGACACTCTGGGCAAATACAATCTCGACCTTATCAGCGTTAATGCCATCGCTTCTATGAATGAGCGTAAAAAAGGGGTTATGATTGAATTTACCATCAATGTGGCCGGTAAAAACACCATCGTCATCACCCAGCGAGACAATGACCTCTACGCGGCAATCGACATTGCCATCGACCGTGCGCAAAAAGCACTTCGCCGTCTACATGACCGTCTGAGTGATCATAAAAACGAAGGGCTGAATGAGGCAAAAAATGCGGCTGCCCACACCGTTGACTTACATGCTATCGGGGAAGCAATGGAAGATGAGATTGTCCCCATGGAATTGGAGCTTTACAAACCCCAAGAAGTAGCAGATGTTCTGGAAAATCTAAAAAGCGGCGGAAAGCAGTTTGACGTCTTTTACGACATAGAGGGTAAAATGAGAGTTCTTTTCAAACGCAATGACGGGAAATTTGGGTTGTATTAACCTAAAGGTCAAGATATTCCTTGACCTTTCTCACTATTTCTTCATCCTCTACCATATCCGCCCAACGAAACTTTTTACCGCTTTGAATACTCCCCTCCAGCAAATCACCGCTAGAGCGAAATTTTAGATCCAGTGCCGCAATCTCAAAACCGCTCATACAGCCGCCAAACGATTCAAGCCGTTCATTTTTTCCAGAGCTATTGGTATAAAGATAGCAATACCCCTGAAGTCCCGTACGGCTGACGCGTCCTCGAAGCTGATGGAGGGTGGAAAGTCCTAAACGTTCTGCTCCGACAATGATAACCGTAGTGAGACGCGGAAGGGAAATCCCTACTTCGACGACCGTGGTTGCGAGCAAGATATTCCCCTCATCTCGAAATTCTCGCAATACGGCCTCTTTGTCTTTGTCTTTACCGTGGGTGACGTAGACCTTTTGAAATTTTTTTTCCCAAAATCCTCGTGCTTCATCAATGCTTTGGTAGTCAATATGCTCGCTTTGTTCTACGAGCGGATAGACGAGCAAGACTTGATGTTCTTGCTCTAGTTCACGATGAATATGTTCTAACAATAGAGGAAAATCGTTTTTATGAATGATTTTTGTTGCAATGTTTTTCGTGAAAGGGGTTTGGACGATAAGGCTGACATCGATATGGGCGGATTCAATCATTGCCAGAGTACGAGGGATGGGAGTCGCCGAAAATTGTAAAAAATGGGGAGAGGAGTCATTTTCGGTCAGCTTGGTGAGCGCATGGCGTTGTGCGGTGCCAAAACGGTGCTGTTCATCCACCATCACAAGACCTGCAACGGGAAGGTCACGATGAAGCAATGCGTGGGTGCCGATGATAAAATCATACTCCTCCAATGACCCTTTTTTAGTCGCATTGGTCACCAGTGCAATGCGCAGATGGGGGAGAAACTTTTGTGCCTCCTCAAAAAGCTGCGCCGCAAGTATTGTCGTAGGGGCCATAAGGATAGAACGAAAGGGTCGCATCAGCAACACCGACGCCAAAATCACCATTGTTTTCCCACAACCCACATCCCCCACAATCATCCGACGTGCGGCACTTTCCCCTTGTAAATCTTTTTTTATCTCATCAATCGCCTTCTTTTGATCCTTTGTGAGGCTAAAAGGGAGTGTTTTAATCCAATCTTCAATTCCTCCGCGAGCTTTGTATTGGCTGGGATGAAAACGGCGTTTTAACCGAAGACGGCGCATATAATCATACAGTTCGGCAAATTTTAGAGCCTCTATTTGTTGGTCATTCAGAGGTTGAGGGATATTGGGGAAATGAATTGTATACAGGGTTTGTGCAACCGACTCCGGTAATCCATCCGCCATCAAAAACTCTATCGTAATGTATTTTTCGATGAGGCGACGCATCACATCAATCCGTAACGGAGTTTTATAGATGGGAACAAGGGATCCGACCGCTGTAATTTTGAGGGGATGAATCATCTGCCATCGTCCCTGCTCTAGCACTGCTTTACCACTAAAAAACGCTCTTTGATGAGAAGGAAACTGATGAACCATATAGGGCTTTGGATGAAAAATGATCCCTTCAAACCGTTCATCGAGATTGTGGGCAAAAAACGTGATTTTAAGGGTTTTAGGAGTTCGAACAACGCTCTCCACCGTTGCATCGATGACACAGGCAGTATTGTTCCTTAATTGAGTGCTGAGACGACGATCTTCAAAAGAGGCGGGAGCTATGAGAGACAGCGCTGTGACGCTCCCCACTCCCAGGCGGTGAAATTTATCGGCGTCGTCTTTATTTAGTAACAATGGCATAGCTTAGTTGCGTAATCTCATTATGCCGTTTGATAAATTCATTCAAATCTTCGAGACTAAGGTTCCGAATCATCTCCAGTTCTTTTACGGAATGACCCAACTCATACCCTTGATAATACTCGCTAAACGTTCGTCCAAGACGCTGCGAAAGAGTTTCAACGCGTAACGGTTCAGAACCTAGCAAAAACTTTCGGGCTTGATCCAGTTCTCCTTGCGTCACGCCATTTTTTACAAATGTATCGATGACTTCAATGACACTTTTTTTGGCTTCGGCTTGAGACTCGAGTTTGGTTTGAAGATAACCACTGAAATACGTATGGGTTTTTGCTACTCCCAGACGTGAATAGGCCGAATACGCCAACCCGCGTTTCACACGGATCTCTTCCATCAAACGACTTCCAAATCCACTCGAGCCCAAGATAAACATGGCCACACGCGCTTTGTAAAACTCTGGATCACCCTCCTTCATCGCAAACGGTGCACCAAAGTACAAATACGCTTGTTGGGTTTGCGGGCGATTCAATACACTCTCTTTGGGAGATTTTCGAATCTCATAATGACGTGCAGCAGATGCCTCCCCTTTAGGAAGCGATGAAAGCAGTTGAGAGACTTTTTGCTTTGCATCGTTCAAACTGACATCTCCTCCGATCACCACAAGAGAATTCGAGAGAACCATTTTATTCCCTAAAAAAGCTTCCACATTTTTAAGCTTTATCTTTTCGATAGATTCTTTGGTTCCGATATTGGGAGTCGCTATAGGTGTCCCCTCAAACAATATCGCTTTGAGTTCATCGGAAGCTACCGTATCAAAATCTGCTTCTTTTCGAGCAATATCACTCATCGTTAGGGTTTTAACCTTTTCAAGTGTCTCTTTGGTAAGGTTGGGGGATTTGATCAGCTGGCTCATCAGCCTAAGACCTGCGTCAAACTCCTCTTTCAGTGTTCCCAGTTCCATGACAAATGTTTCAGATCCCGCATTGGTACTAAGCTCGATCGCACGCGCATCGAGGGCATCGGCAAAACCTACTGCGCCAAGCTTGCGTGTCCCCTCATTCATCATTTTGGCACTCAAACGTGCCAAACCCCCAGTCGGACCCTCGTCGATACTGCCGCTGCCCGTAAAAACAACCTGCATTGAGACGATAGGCAAACGTGTGTCCTGCTCGTAAATAAAAGGGATTTTCACCCCTTTTACCTCTATAAATTCTAATGTACTCGCCATAAGTGTATGCCCTAAAAATAAAATAATAACGGTTAAAAATTTCAAGCAAATGTCTCTAATACATCATACGCCGTATTTCGAATAGCCGGTGTCTCGCCGATATCACGGATGAGACGGACCATCTCGTCTTTTGCCATACGAAATCCTGCACCTGCACTGCGCACGACATTTTCTTCCATCATGGTCGAACCTAAATCGTTTGCACCAAACAACAACGCCATCTGACCGATATACGGTCCTTGTGTCACCCAAGAGCTTTGAATGTTTTCAAAGTTATCCAAGAACAGTCGTGATACGGCCAACAGACGTAAATATCGGTTGGAAGATTGTTTTTCGATCTCTGGATGCTCTTCCATAAGCTGGGTATTCATCCCCTGAAATGACCACATAATGAACGCTCGAAAACCGCCTGTTTCGTCTTGAAGTTTTCGGATCATATTCCAATGCTCAACAATCTCTTCGTCTGTTTCAACCGTACCGTACATCATCGTAGCGGTGGATTTAATCCCCAACTTGTGTGCTTCACGGTGAACGTGCAGCCAGACTTCACTGTCGATTTTTTTGGGAGCGATGATATCACGGACGCGATCGCTAAGGATCTCTGCCCCAGCTCCCGGTATGGAAGCCAACCCTTTGGCATGAAGGCGCGCAAGACATTCTTGAATGGTAATGTGAGAGACTTTAGCGATGTAATCCAGCTCGATCGACGAAAATCCGTGAATCGTGATCATCGGATATTTGGTATGAATGTGTTCGACCAAATCCTCATACCATTCGATTTTGAGCTTGGGATGGACACCCCCTTGGAACAAGATCTGCGTTCCCCCGATTTCGAGAAGCTCATCGATTTTTTGGTCGATCTCTTCAAACGTGAGAACATACGCCTCATCGGATTTCGGACTGCGGTAAAAAGCGCAAAACTTACAATCGACCCAACAGACATTTGTATAGTTGATGTTTCGATCGACGACAAAGGTCGTAATCCCTTCAGGATGAAGCTCTTTTTTACGAGCCGTTGCCATTTTTCCCAGCTCTTTTAAATCGCCGTTTTGGATTAAATCAAGCGCTTGTTCTGGAGTAAGACGCATTAAAGACTACTTATCTTTTGAAATCGCGTCGAGGACACCATTAATAAACTTTGGAGATTGTTCACTCCCAAACGCTTTTGCCACCTCGATGGCTTCGTTGATAATCACGGCCGAATCCAGTTCACCGTACATAATCTCATATCCGCCCAAACGTAATGTTGCCCGCTCGATAGAGCCAAGACGGTCAAAATCCCAGTCTTTGAGATGTTTCACGATCGCGGTATCAACTTCTTCCAAATGCTCGGTCACACCTCGAAACAGATCCATCGCAAAGTCACGCTGTTTGTTGCGGATTTTTTTCTCTTCCATAATCTCGTCACTAAAATCGGCAATGGTCTGGTTACCCAAATCGTATGCATACAAAAGGCTTACAACGGCCATACGGGCTTGATGTCGTGTTGCCATTATGCGCCGATCGCTTCGTACAGATCAATCATTTCGATCACAACGGTCATCGCTTCAAACCCTTTATTACCGGCTTTTGTCCCTGCACGCTCGATTGCCTGTTCGATCGTGTCCGTAGTCAGAAGTCCGAACGATACCGGTTTGTTGTGTTTAAGACTCATGCTTGCAATCCCTTTGGTCGCTTCCGCAGAGACATAGTCAAAATGAGGGGTTGAGCCGCGAATCACCGCGCCCAATGCACAAACCGCATCAAATTTTCCGCTGCTTAAGAGCTGATCGATCACCATCGGAAGCTCGAATGCGCCCGGCGCCAAGACATGGGTCAAATCTTCATCATTCCCGCCATGGCGTGCAAACGCATCTTTGGCCCCTTCAACCAGTCTGTCTACAATAAAATGGTTCCATCTCGTACTGACGATCGCAACTTTTTTGCCATTACGAACACTCAGTTTTCCTTCAATTACGTTCATATTTTTCCTTTGTGGGTTTTATTCTTTTTTTTCTATTTAATCGCATCCAACTGCAACAGTTTTTCGCTTAACTCTTCTAATTGCTCTAATTTTAGCATATTTGGTCCATCACTCAAAGCACAAATAGGATCAAAGTGCGTTTCAAAGAAAAATCCATCCACCCCAACAGCTGCTGCCGCGCGTGCCAAATGAGGAACCATTGAGCTGTCTCCGCCTGTTTTCCCCGTTCCCGTACCCGGCATCTGTACCGAATGGGTCGCATCAAAGATAACCGGAGCAAACTGGCGCATAATAGGAAGTGAACGCATATCGACCACAAGATTGCCGTATCCGAACGTCGAACCGCGCTCACACAGCAAGACCCCATTTTTTTTGGACGCTTCGTAGCTGACCTCATCGCATCCGCGTGTTTTGAGGACTTTTGCCACCGAAAACTGCATATCACTCGGAGTCATAAACTGCCCCTTTTTGATGTTCACGATTTTATCGGTCTTAGCTGCCGCCACGAGCAAATCGGTTTGGCGACACAAAAAAGCAGGAATTTGAATCATGTCGATGACTTCTGCGGCAATGGGAACCTGATAGCTTTCATGCACATCCGTGACAATCTTATACCCAAAATCCTCTTTGACTTTTTGCAAAATTCGCAAGCCCTCTTCGAGCCCTGGTCCACGATAGCTGTCCAGTGAGGTACGGTTGGCTTTGTCAAAACTCGATTTAAAATAAAAATCAAATCGAGAATCGTTGTGATAACGCTCTAGGCTTTTGGCGATTCTAAAGATCGACTCTTCGCTCTCGATGACGCAAGGACCTGCTAGAAGTATCATGCACGACTCCATTGGTTAAGTTTAATAGTGCATTTTACTCGAGATAAGATTAAATTCCCCAACGGCTTTTGGATTTAGGTGTTTTATTAACCCCTTTGGAACATTGCCTATCAACCATAATTACTGGCGATTGCATTCGAACACACTACCGCTGAACTAAATGCCCATTGAAAATTGTAGCCGCCAAGTTCTCCGGTAACATCCACCGTTTCACCGATGAAATAGAGTCCTTTAATCGTGTGACTTTCCATGGTAAGTTTTTCTATCTCTTGGGCAGCCACACCGCCTTTGCATACTTCGGCTTTGGAAAATCCAAACGTTCCCGAAGGGGCCATCGTGTAGTTTTGAAGTCGAATCAGTTTTTCACGCTCATCACTGCTCAAACGGTTACACGGCTTGTCTTCCAAAGCAATGGCATCTAAAAAGGCTTTGATAAACCGCTTAGGAAGAGGAAGCACGGAGCTTAAAAGCTTTTTTTCGTTCAACAGTTTTTGAAGATCAACATCGGGACAAAAATCAATGGCTATCTCCCCTTTGTGCCAGTACAACGATGCCGACAAAACGACAGGACCGCTGATACCCTTGTGGGCAAAGAGTAAATCCTCCTCCAGTGTTTTTTGACCCACACGGATACGTGCAGGAAAACTGATACCGCTGAGTTCTTTCATCCAAAATTCTTTGGGCTGCAGGGTCAACCCCACCAAAGCCGGAGCAAAAGGGATAATAGCATGCCCATAATCCTGCGCTATTTTAAGGCCGATATCGCTTGCCCCCAGCTCTTTGTAACTGGCACCGCCCGTTGCTACGACAACATTGGCAGCACTGAATTTCCCCTTATCGGTCGTCACTACGAAAGGGTCAGCTCCTTCAACGCTCACAATCTTGTGCCCCAAAAGCATCTCGCATCCCTGAGATCGTCCCATCAAAATGGAAATCACTTCATCGGAACTTTTCGGACAAAAATAATAGCGCTCTTTGCGGATCACGGGACGAAGCCCCCCTTTATGAAAATAATCCAAAAGGGCTTCTTTGGAAAAAACACTCAAAGCGTAAGAAACAAGGGATTCATCTCCTAAGAAATGGGTTGCATCGACGGCAACGTTGGTCAGATTGCATTTTCCGCCGCCGCTGGCTTTGAGCTTGAGGGCAGGACGGCTGTTTCCATCAATAATGGCAATTTTCAAAGAGGTTTTTTCTACGAGCTGCGCGGCGCACATCAAACCCGAAGCACCGGATCCTAGAATAAGGACGTCGAAATGTCTCATCTATCGCTTAATCAGTCGCAATGCCATCGCTGTTGCGAGTAATGATACGGCGACAATGTGTTCCAACGAAAGTATTTTATCCCCTAATAAAAGATGGATTATCACCGCAACCACACCCAAATAAAGAAACTTGTACCCTGCCTTGGATAAAGGGGCCAAAGCCAAAATCAGCAACGCCCCCACTCCAAAACTCAAGAAGGGATGATTCATCATCGCCTTGCTCAATGCATTGACGCTAAACCCATACGCAAGAGCAAAAAATAAAAGATGCAAAAAAGCATACCCAATCGAAAATCCGCCCAATGTTTTTTTAAATTCTCGCAAATCAAACCGAACAAACGTATAAAGCGGACTGATCCAAAAGGCAAAAATCAAAATCCAAAGGGCACTCTTTCCTGCCATAAAACTGAGGTAATAAAAAAGATGACGAGGATGGAAAACATGGATTCCAAACGCATTTTCGCACCATACCACGGCTGCATCAAACCACTCAAAACCCAACGTATGAGCATACACAACTCCCATTGCGAGCAAGGGGATCAAAGCTAAAAAGAATATTAAATATCGCATAACCAAAGTGTAGCTAAAACTCTCTTTGGCTATAATAATAGTATTATTTTATCAAGGTTATTAATGTCTAAAAAACTTCACATCGTATCATTGGGTTGTACCAAAAATCTCGTTGATACCGAGGTAATGCTGGGACGGCTTCAAAACTACACCATGACCGATGACGGTACCGATGCCGATGTTATCATTGTCAATACCTGTGGATTCATCGATGCCGCCAAGCAAGAGTCGCTTAATACCGTTTTCAATCTCAATGCAGGACGAAAAAAAGAGTCTGTTTTGGTGATGGCAGGGTGTTTGAGCGAGCGCTACAAAGAAGATCTGGCCAAAGAGCTGACCGAAGTCGATATTTTCACCGGGGTCGGCGATTACGATAAAATCGATGAGCTGTTAGCGCTCAAACAAAGCCGTTTTTCTCCTGAAGTGTACCTGATCGACGGAGCCGAGCGTGTCGTTACGGGATCCACCTATCATGCCTACATCAAACTCTCCGAAGGGTGCAATCAACAATGCAGTTTTTGTGCCATCCCCTCGTTCAAAGGGAAACTCAATTCGAGAGATTTGGAGAGCATCGCACGCGAAGTAGAAGGGTTGGTCGCCAAGGGATATTACGACTTTAGTTTCGTTTCCCAAGACTCCAGTTCGTATCTGCGTGATCAAAACATCACCGATGGCCTTATCCACCTTATCAAACGGATCGAACTTATCGACGGCGTCAAAAGTGCTCGTATCTTGTATCTTTACCCTTCGACTACAACCCTAAAACTCGTTAAAGCCATCGGCGATTCGAAAATCTTCCATAACTATTTTGATATGCCGATCCAGCACATCAACGATGAGATGCTGCGCATTATGAAACGCGGTTTTGGAAAAGAAAAAACACTCGAACTTCTCAATGCCATGAAAGCACTCCCCAACTCGTTTGTCCGTACGAGCTTTATCGTCGGTCATCCGCATGAGAGCGAAGCCATGTTCGAAGAGATGGCAGAATTTGCCGCTTCTTTTGGCTTTGATCGTCTCAACGTCTTTAGCTATTCGGATGAAGAGGGGACGAGTGCGTTTACTATGGAGGATAAGATTCCTGCCAAAATCATCAATGCTCGTGCCAAAAAACTGGGAAAAATTGCTTCTGAGGTTGAGATCAAAAGCCTTGAAAAACTCATAGGCACGGAAATCTCCCTCGTCATCGACGGAGAGAGCGATGAACACGAATTTCTCCTAAGCAGCAGAGCCCTCAACTGGACGCCCGATGTTGATGGCGAAATCTACGTCAACGATCGTGAAATCGATGAAGAGCTCGTCTATGGGAAAAGGTACAAAGCCCGTATTACAGAACTTTCCGGAACACACCCGCTGGCAACTATCACGGGCGATGCGTAAACTTTTACACCTCGAACAGCTTCGTGAGGGGAAAGTCCTCCTAGCTTTCTCAGGCGGAGTGGATTCAACTGCTTTGTTTCACATCCTCCTTGAAAACAATATTGCGTTTGATATCGCCCATGTCAACTATCACACGAGAGCCGCCAGCGAGACCGAAGCTCTCAATGCCCAAACGCTGGCACATAGCTACAATCTACAATGCCATAGTCACTCTTGCCGTCTTGATAGTATCAATTTCGAGCACCGTGCCCGCGAAGAGCGCTACGCTTTTTTCGAAACGCTTATGGAAAAATACCGCTACACCTATCTCCTAACTGCCCATCAGCTCAACGATCGGTTGGAATGGATGCTCATGCAATTAACACGCGGTTGCGGATTGCCTGAATTACTGGGGATTAAATCGCAGGATACGCGGGGAAAGCTCTCCATCCTTCGTCCCCTTCTCCAACACAATCGTCAAGAGATTGAAGCATATTTGAACCGACACAATCTAAGTCATTTTATTGACGAGAGCAATAGCGATGAGAGCTATACCCGTAACCGTTTTCGGCACCGTCATAGCACGCCCATCATGCGTGAGCATTCCGATGCCATACGACGAAGCTTTCGCTATCTTGATGAAGACAGTGATTTACTCATTGAGAAAGTTCTTTTTGAATCGGTTCAAGAGCTTTATTATGCGACCAATCCAAGTTCGACACGCTCACTTATTTACGGTATCGACCAGCACCTAAAGTCGCTTGGAATACTAATGAGCGGACATGAAAAAGAGCGTTTGAAAAAAGAGAAAAGTTGCGTTATTTCCCGCCAATACGTAGTATCAATGGAAGAAAACAGGACATTTATTGCCCCTTATTATCCAAAAATTGTGATGGATAAGGGCTTTAAAGAAGAGTGCAGAAAACTTAAAATAGATCCGAAATTACGCGGATATCTTTATGGGGCACACGAAGCATTTGCTCTTATACGTCGATTAAAAGAGCCTCTAAAACCTCTTCAATGCGACTAACACCCCGAATTTCAAGAACGCTTTTCACTTCGTCAGGAATATCGACTAAATCACGCTCATAGTTTTTTTGAGGGATTAAGGCAAGCTTCATCCCTGCACGGTGCGCTGCGATCAGCTTCTCTTTGAGTCCGCCAATAGGAAGGACATTTCCCGTGAGTGAGACTTCTCCTGTCATAGCGATATCGGCACGCACTTTTTTATTGGTTAAAATCGAGGCGATAACCGTTGACATGGCGATTCCCGCACTCGGACCGTCTTTAGGAGTAGCCCCATCAGGAACGTGGATATGCAGATCAAAACGCTTGTACACTTCACTCGCATCAACCACGGTTGCACTCTCACGCTCAGTGGCTGAGAGAGGGATGATCGAGTGATCGATGGTAATCGTACCGCTGTCGATCAACGTTTTTACCACCGAGAGAGCGATTCGAGCCGACTCTTTCATCACATCACCCAAACTACCTGTGAGCTGGAGCGTCCCTTTCCCGTTAATCCGTATTGCTTCGATTTTGAGAACATCCCCGCCGACCGCCGTCCACGCCAGACCATTGACAACACCCACACGGTTAATATGATCGGTCTTTTCGATCTCAAAGACCGTTTTTTCCAAAAAGTCTTTAATATTTTTGAGCGTTACACTGACTTTGAGCGTATTGGGGTCTTCGAGAATCCTTTTCGCAGTTTTACGAACAATATCGGCTACACGGCGGCGCAGATTTCGAACCCCGGCTTCACGCGTATGCTTTTCGATCACATCCAACAGTGCTGTTTTTGAAATCGAGAGCTCTGAGGGTTTTAGTCCATGTTTTTTGAGCTCTTGAGGGATCAGATACTGTCTGGCAATCTCGTACTTCTCTTGTGGCGTATACGAGCTTACAGGGATGAACTCCATCCGATCACGCAACGGTCCCGGAATTTGTCCCACATCATTGGCCGTAGCAATAAAAATCGCCTTGCTCAAATCAAGATTGAAATTGAGGTAATAATCCCTAAAATGGGTGTTTTGCTCAGGATCTAAGATCTCCAACAATACCGCCGTTGGATCTCCTCGGTGTGATTTTGAGATTTTATCGATTTCATCCAACACAATAATCGGGTTCATCTTTTTGGCCTCAATCACCCCCTGAACAATACGTCCAGGCATCGCTCCAACGTAGGTGCGACGATGCCCTCGAAGCTCATTGACATCCTCTAATCCACCCAACGCAATCCGTACAAGCGGGCGTTTAAGCGCAGTAGCAATAGAGTTGGCGAGGGAGGTTTTACCCACACCCGGAGGGCCTGCAAAACACAAAATTGCCCCACGCCCCTCTTTGTCCGCATGTCCGCGAAGCTCCAGCAGTTCACGCACCGAAAAATATTCCAAAATACGCTGTTTTGGTTTTTTGAGTGAAAAGTGGTCTTTGTTGAGTTGATTTTCAACCTCATGCACATTGAGCGCTTTTTTGGCCTCTTCCCCAAACGGTATCTCAAGAACGTATTCCAAATAGGTTTGCAGCATCCCCGCATCCCCGCTGTCCGGATGCATCCGTGCAAAACGTTCCAACTGTTTGTTGGTCTCTTTGTACGCATCGGGATGCATCTTGTCTTTTTTGACTTCGAGCTTTTTACGAAACTCTTCGATCTCTTCTTCGCGATGGGTATCGGTTCCCAACTCTTTTTGTATCTGCTTGAGCTGCTCTTTGAGGAAATACTCTTTGTTCACTTTTTCGATGCGGGTATGCACTTTGGAACGGATCTCTTTTTGAAGCTTATTGGCTTCTGTTTCTTCAATAAGTTCATCGATCAGCATCAAAAAACGTTTTTCAGGATCACGCTCGACAAAAAGTTTATACGCATTCTCTTTTTTCATCTTGATCGAACTTGAAATGAGATCAACAATACGGTTGTATTCGTGATTTTCCTCAATCGTGCGAAGCAAATCGGGCGGAAAGTAGTTACTCACTTGCGAAAGAGCCCGCACTTTTTCCCGTAAAATCTCCAAAATCGCATCCATTTTAAGGGCATTCACACTCGAGGACTGGATAATATCGACATTGGCTCGAAGAGGATCACCATGCGTCATAGCGACAATATGCCCGCGAGCCAAGCCTTGAAACAGTACCTTAATGCGTCCGTCAGGAAGAACGACTTTACGCATGATTGAGCCGATGACTCCCGCATCATACACGGCATCCATCTCCCGAGATCCTTCATGATCCGGTTTAACAGGACACACAATAATCAATGAGTTATTTTCAATGGCTTCGGCAGCCGCTGCAATATTTTTTTCATCACTCAAAAAAATAGGTGAAATCATAAAAGGGTATAAAAAAAGCTCATCCTCGGCAATAACAGGTAATGTTGTAGGAAAAGCGGCATAGTTACTTAATTGCATAAATATTTCCTTACCAAAAGTTTATTTATTTTTTTAACGCTTACTTACTTGGTCTCATTATCATCCATCGAGACAACGCTGCGGGTCTGCGGAATCATAAAGGCATACCAGCTGCTTGTCCCATCTCCCTCAAACATCTCACGATACCATGGAATATTAGCAGGGACAACCTCTTTGGGATCAATCCATGTTACCGGTGCAATGCCGCGGTAGTATTGTGCCCCTTTTGGCTTTTGCAATCGATCATACAGCTGAGCGATCTGACCGTTTAGTGTCCCTTTGGCAAGCTGCAGCTGAGTCTCCATCGTGTTGATCAATGGCATGTACGTAGAGCGCGGGTAGGTTCCCCTGAAAACATTGATCCCCTTGAGCGTTTCATCGATAAGCCCTTGATCCCGTCCTGGATTTGGAAGCGCTAAAAATTTTGATTTAATTTTCAAAAATTCTGCGTATTCACGTCCTTCACGCGTAGCGTAACGACGATTGTATTCGTCCAAAAAATGCTCGGCAAGCAAATATTCTTCGTACGCCATATGCGCCTGAGCCATAATAAGCGTTGCCTCTCCCAAAAGCGGAGAGCCTATGTGCTCGCTTTGTAACGAACTGAAATAGTTGTCCGCCTTTTCGAGATTACCATTGGATACCGCTGTAATCATTTTTTCATACCAATAATCGGCAGGTTTATTGTATTCATCCAACTCTTTGCCGCATCCACTCATAAAAAAAATCACTGCAACTGCTGCTATCACGCCTCGAATCATCTTCATCACTTATCCGTTTTCAATTAAAGTAGCTACAATTCTACCAAAAAGAGATTAATACTACATTGTTGAACCTTTTTTGTGTTAAAATTAATCCAATTTATACTCCTAAGAGGCAACAATGCAGTTTACGTTAAAACTCCCACTACTTGGATTTGAGTCCACGACGCAAATGGAGCTCAAAAAGATCGACGATATTTTTATGCGCCTCGAAAGCACCGATCAAGAGCTCTCTTTTACCCTTATTAACCCTTTTGCCTTGCGTGAATACAGTTTTGATATACCGACCTCTCTTCAAGCCCTTATGGACATCAATGAGGAGAGTAATCTTCTTATTTACAATCTCGTTATTCTTACAACGCCGATCGAAGAGTCTTCTATAAATTTTGTGGCTCCTCTTGTTTTTAACGCGACCAATGGGACCATGGCGCAAATCATTCTCGATAATCGTCCTGATTTTGCAATCGCGGAGCCGATCAAAAATTACCTCAAAGACGCAAGCCATGACTAAACCTTCCATCACTCTTGTTGGCAACGGGAAAATGGCTCTTGCAATCGCCAAAGGGCTCAAAGCAACCTATTCGCTTGAGGTTATTGGGCGAAATCTGCACCGCTTGGAAGAGTTTGAACGCGAGGTTGGGGAAGGGATTCAAAAAACACTCTTTTCAAACAGCGATTGCGAGGGGAAAACCCTTATTTTATGCGTAAAGCCTTCTAACCTTTCCGACGTTTCCACTCTTCTTAAGGGAAAAGCAAAAACGCTCTATTCCGTTCTTGCAGGGACATCTCTTGCTTCTTTGCACTGTATTGATGCACACTCTTATGTTCGGGCCATGCCAAATCTTGCGGCTCAGACTGGCGCATCGATGACATCGCTTGTGGGGGATCCTTCTTTACAAGAGGAGGCGCTGCTTTTATTTCAATCCATTGGAATGGCCTTGTGGCTGGAGAGTGAAAAAGAGCTTGATATTGCAACCGCATTAGCAGGAAGCGGACCCGCTTATTTAGCGCTGATTGCCGAAGCCCTGTGTGATGGAGCTGTACGTGAGGGGTTAAAACGTGAACAGGCTATGACATTGATGCGCGGCCTTTTCAAAGGCTTTGGAGAGCTTATTCAAACAACACACCCTGCACTGTTAAAAGACAATGTTATGAGTCCAGGAGGGACAACAGCAGCCGGATACGGCGCATTGGAAGATGCATGTGTTCGAAATGCCTTCATGGAAGCAGTACATCTTGCGCATGCTAGAGCCAAAGAGATGAAATAAAAAGGGCTAATCCCTTTTTTTACTCTCAGGCTTAGACTCTTTTATCTCTTCGTCCATTTCCTCTTTGACGTGCGAAACATGATGGACTTTCATGGTAAATGAAGACTTGATCAAATCTCCCTCCCTCTCAAAATGAATCGGGAAATTCACCCCAATAATCCAATTGCTGTGATTGACTTTATCCAGAAAATGGTAAAACGTTTCCGGCGAATTGATTTTTGCTGTCGCATTGACCTCATAAATTTTAAACGATCCATTATGATCACTCATTTCAAGCTCGCTTATAAAAAGATCTTGAAAATCTTTCTCGTACAGCCTTGTAAATTTTTGGGGATTGAACGTTGTCTTAAATGCTTGAATTGTACCCTTGTGCTTCTGTTCTAATTTTTCTAGTTTTTCTTGAAGCCGATCGCGTTCTTCTCGGGATGAATCCAATATCCGAGTCTCTTTTTTGTTCTCTAAGCGAAGTATCCGATACTCTTTCCCTTGTGGAATGAGAAATAAAAATGAAAAAATAAATATACTGATCATCAAAAAGAAAGAAAGAAGCAGTAAGTAAAACGTTCTATTGTTCATCTGTAAATTCACTCTTGCACCTCAACAACGCTCTCTTCATCCAAATAATTCGTCGAAACAAAATTATACCAGCCATTTTCTATGGGATAAAAGCTCGTGTATGTGCGATGAAAAATAGACCTCAATGGCGATTGAAGCATAAATTCATACGTATCCTTGTTGGGTGTTTCCCCATACAAAATGAGTGATTTTTCATCCAGTTGAGCTTTGGTCAGCGTAATGCTGTCCGGTACAAGATCGAACAAATTACGAATACTCTCTTTCATAACCATATTGTTCGTGGAAATTTGTTCGCTTTTCTTTACTTCCGATTCAATGATAAAAATTCTTTTTTCGATCTCACGCTTTGCATCCTCCAGCTGTTCACTGTTTTGATTAAACGATTTGTGCTGCGCATGAAACAGCTGCGCTTTGTATGCCAAAAATCCATACGCAAATACCACCATCGAAATACTGATGGTAAAGAAAAAGAGGGCCAAACGCATCTCACCGCTAATAATGCGTTTTGGCCGCGGAGTACTAAAGCTGTAGATCACAAAGACTCCTCTTCCATAAGTGCTAAAGCATTAATGCCCTCGCATGCATTGACATGTCTTATCAATACATTCAAGTAGAGTTCTTCTTCAAGATAACGCTTCAGCTCATCTCCGCCATGTCCAGCATCCGCAATGCATACCGTTTCTACAAAACGATTGGCACATTGATCGCTCGAATAAAAACGTTGGAGGGTTTTTTGAATAAATTCAAAGCGTTCGTATTCTTCCCCCGATCCCTCAATGGCTTTTTTTGAAGCACCCGCATTGCTTTGCTTCTCCTGCCGAATTTCTTCGGGTGTCAGAATATCTTCACTAAACTCGCTGACTTCATCCAGATCATCCAAGTCAGCAATCTCGCCAAATGAATCCAGATCATCCAAAAGATCCAAGTCCTCCAAATCCTCTATATCATCAAGCGAAATGGTTCGGTCGTCGTGCATATCTTCTTCCATTACAGGGGATGAAAAGTCCATAGAGGACAATGACATTTCGCCTTGGGCTTTTTTTTGTGCAGAATCTGCCGTATGATAAAACGCATATTCCAATTTTCCGCCATCAAAAATTGCAATAGCAAACAAACCCGGCATTCCAAAAGCATACAAAGCCAAAGTATTTTTTATTTTATCCGCAAAATAAAATTCGATCATAGAGAAAGGAGAAAAAATAAAATCCAACCCAATTTCAGCGTACTGGACCTTCAGCCGATGCAATTCATCCAAAGAGGCATACTGCGTCCACTCATTGTTGCGATAGACCGTTTGTATTCCCACCACATCTTCATTTCGAAAATGAAGTGATGGACGCATACACCCTTTGTATGCCCCCTGATTGCCATACATATTAAGGGTACTGATGTAAAAAAACGGGGAGGCATCGACTTTATTTTGAACGTATCGATTCATCGAATTCGAAGGAACATTTCCGACAAAATGCTTCTGCTCTTTGGCTAATACTTTTTTATTTTTTACCGTAACGCTCATGACCTCATAGCCATCTTCAACAGGGACAATAGAGATAAAAATCTTTTGAAACAATTTCTTTAGCACTAAGATTCCTCTGTTTTTGTGCACAAGGGATGGGAATGTAAGTAGTGTTCCATTTTTATTGCATTTCCCAATTTGGTATAAATCTGTGTCGTTGCCATGCTACTGTGTCCAAGTAATTCACTAACATCGGCGATTCGAGCACCATTGTTTAACAACTCTGTCGCATACGAATGCCTTAGCTGATGAGGAGTAACCCTCAACCCAACCTTTGCAAATGCCTTGGTAATGATATATCTTAGACTATTTTCGCTTAATTTTTCACCTTTTTCCTCAAATACATACTCACAACTAGGCGTTGAGAGCTGTACCGAGCGAAACAGCGAATACACATCTTCAAGCATCGGAACATCGCGCTCTTTTTTTCCTTTACCTAAAACACGGCACCACTCTTCATGCACATCCGACAGTTTCAGATTCGCCAGTTCAGAAATACGAAGCCCCATGGAGTAAAGAAGAGAAATCACCAGCTTCTCCGATGGATTTGCATGTTGAAGCGCGCCAAGAATATGGTCATGGGAAATTGGCTTTGGAAGTGTTTTTGGGATTTTTATTGCTTCATCGCCGCGCAGCGCAATACCCCAATCCTTTGTCTTTAAATATTTGACAAAACTGCGAATCGCGCTCAATTTTGTGGAAATCGTTTTAGGCTTAAGGGAAGCAATACGAAGACGAAGCGGGGTTAAATTGATCTGAACTTTCCCATCCTCTTCCCATATCTCTGATAGTTGCAGCATCTGATCAATCGACTCACCGTAACTGATCAATGTTAAGGGAGAATATCCCAGCATTCCATCCAAATGTTTAAGAAATGACTCTTTTTGGCGATGCAGCTCTTTTCTCATAAAAGGGCATGTTCCATCAGTTTTTTACCCAATAGGGCCTTTGCCTCTTCAAGCTCCAACCCTCCTAAATCAATCGGCTCGGATGCGTAAAAATCAAGCACTCCAAACGGTTTTGGAATAACAAACTTATCCCAGCTGGAGAGCTGCCAATAACGTGATGGACGACAGTGAAATACTATGACTTTCGTATTTCGTTTTTGCGCCATGACCACGACCCCATTGCCTATGCTATAACGAGGTCCTTTTGGGCCATCGGGAGTGATACCGATATCATACCCATCCTCAAGTACTTTTAATCCCTGTATGAGTACTTTAGCGCCGCCTCTCGTCGATGAGCCATGAATTGTTCCCAATCCGAAAAATTTGATAACGCCCGCAATGATCTGTCCATCAAAATGCTCACTGATAATCACTTTGGCTTTAGGAATCGAACGAAATTGATAATACAAATAAGGCTGCATTAAAAGATCAGAGTGCCAAAAAACAAAAATAACGGGTTCATTGGGAATGAAAGAGGGAAGATGAAACCGTTTTATAGAGGTGAGATAAATCAGACGGATAAGCAATGAACCAACCAGCGGAAGGATCCACATAGCCAGTGTGCGAAGGATTTGCTTACGCAACAATCTCTCCGTGTTGTACGGTTCGAGAAGCCTCCGTAATTTTCACTGGCGCTATTTTCCCCAGCAGCTCTTCGCTCCCTTTGACTTTTACCGAAAGGTTATTGTCACTGCGACCGGCAACATAGCCATCGTTACGCAACTCTTCAAAGTAAACCTCGACGACTTTGTGCAAATTCTCATGCTTAAGCTCATCCAAAATCTCATCATGGCGTGATTGAAGCATATTTAACCGTTCTGAGCCTATTTCTGAATCCACTTCCGTCATCTTTTCAGCTTCCGTGTGGGGTCGTGGAGAATATTTGAAACTAAAGACCTGTTCAAAACGCACTTTATTGAGGACATCCATCGTGTCCGCAAAATCTTCATCACTCTCACCCGGAAAGGCTACGATGATATCGGTGCTGATGCTCACATTAGGGACCATCTCGCGCAGTTTTGCCGCACGATTTAAAAACCACTCTTTGGTATAGCCGCGTTTCATCGCTTTTAAAATCTCATTTGAACCGCTTTGCAACGGCATGTGCATTGATTTGCAAATCTTAGGATTGCGCGCAAACTCTTCAATAAACTCGTCATCCATATGAAGCGGATGAGGAGAGGTAAATCGAATACGCTCTACCTCTGGAATCTCACTGACCAGGCGCAATAATTTTGTAAAGTTAATTTTTTCGTTATCACCCGAAAAACGGCGGCCGTAGTTATTAACGTTTTGTCCCAATAAAAAAATCTCTTTAGCTCCGTTAAGGGCCGCTTTACGTGCTTCGGCAACGATCAAATCGGCAGGAATAGAGATCTCATCGCCACGTGTCTTAGGGACGATGCAAAAGGTGCATTGCTTATCGCATCCGATAGAGATGTTGATGTATGCTTTATGGGTACTGGTGCGAAAATCTTTAAAGGCAAACTGCGACTCATCGTAATCGATTTCGATTTCGACCGCTTTATCCTTGTGAAGGACATCCGCAATTTTCGAAACGTTACGGGCACCAAGGACAAAGTTCACATACGGAGCACGCTTGATGATCTCTTTACCCAAATGGGAAGCCGTACAGCCGCAGACACCGATTTTTGCATCGGCTTTTTTGAGCTTGTTAAAGACTCCAAGTTCAGAAAACAGTTTGTGAACCGGCTTCTCACGAACGGAACAGGTATTAATAAGAATAAGATCCGCATCTCGCGCATCGTCAGTGAGGACATATCCCTCATGCGCATTGAGCTCTGCGATCATATGCTCCGAATCGCGAACGTTCATCGCGCATCCGAGAGTCTCGATAAAAAGCTTTTTAGACATTATAAAATGTGAACCTCATACATATATTCACTGGCAGAAAGTCCAAATTTTACTTCGCGCATGTAAAAACTCTTTCCTAATCCTTCAAAGTGGTCTTGGAGTGCAAGAAGATCTTTGTGTGAGTTTTCACGATCGAAATAGAGGATGGATGAATTGCTTTTTTCCACCATTTCCGTAATTTTTTTAAGATCTACTTTTTTTGGTTTTGTGTCAAGCTCAGTGCGTGCAAATTTTAGTTCCATGATTTTTCCCTTTGAATTGGAGGTCTTGATAATTCAGACATTTTACCTCTATTTCAATAAATATCCTATTAAGCGTTTTTTTTGTATAATCCCATTCTTCATAAAAAAGCTCCCTTTATTGACACTATTATTTTTTATGACCACCCAAAATAAGAGGATATTCCTATGGAAAATATGCTAGATATTATCGACTCCATCGCCAGCGAAAAAGGGTTGAACCGTGAAAATGTCACCGAAGCCATCAAAACAGCCTTTATACAAACCGCCAAACGTATTATTAATCCAACTTTTGCCTTTGAAGCCGATGTCGATGATCGCACCAAACAAGTAAAATTACGTCAAGTCATTACCGTAGTAGCCGATGATGCTCACGAATTGGAAGGTGAATCAGCAGGTGCCTACATGAGTATTTCTGCTGCAAAAGAGATTGACGATGAAGCCGAAATCGGCGATCAGCTCCAAATGGAGCATGAACTCGAGACCTACGGGCGAAGCGCGTTTGCAACCTTGCACCGAGAGATAGAGTTTCACATCCAGCGTCTCGTCGAAAATGAACTTTACGACAAATACAAAAACAAAATCAACCAAATCGTTTCAGGACGGGTAACGCGTGTTGATAACGACCAAAACACCACCATCGAAATCGATGAGATTCGTGCTGTATTAGCGATGAAAAGCCGTATCAAGGGTGAAAAATTCAAAGTCGGTGACGTGGTCAGCGCTCTGGTACGTCGTGTTAATGTAGACAAAGTCATGGGAATTACCATGGAGCTTTCACGCACCGCACCAAAATTCCTCGAAGAACTCCTTGCATTAGAAGTACCTGAGATCAAAGACGGTATCGTCGTCGTTGAGAGATGTGCCCGTATCCCGGGTGAGCGTGCCAAAATCGCCCTCTATACCAACCGTCCACAAATCGATCCGATCGGTGCAACCGTTGGGGTACGCGGCGTACGTATCAACGCAGTGAGCGAAGAGCTGTGCGGCGAAAACATCGACTGTGTTGAGTACAGTGCCTCACCTGAACTCTTTATCTCCCGTGCGATGAGCCCTGCCATCATCACTGCCGTCAGTGTAACGGAAGATGAAAATGGAGAGAGAAAAGCGATCGTCACTCTCCCAAGCGATCAAAAATCCAAAGCCATTGGTAAAAGCGGAATCAACATCCGTCTTGCCTCCATGCTTACAGGCTACATCATCGAGCTTAAAGAGCAAGGGGACAGTGCTGCGGCATCCGAAGAGAAAAAAGAGGGTATTGGCTCTCTTGAAGCACTTTTCGGAAATTAATACCGATCTATACTTTTCGCTTGAGCGAAAATAATAAAATAATCTGTCTCTCAATCATCCAAATAGCCACACTCACCGCAGACGTGTGAAGTGATGTGTGAGCGGTTTGGTTGAGAGACGAGCTTCTTTTGTTTCTTTTCTTTGCGGTTAAAGAAAAGAAAATTATCGTTTCACAAACGGATTCAACTTCAAAAGTACCGCATCCGCGATCTGATTCCCTATCAGTGTCAAAAACGCACTCATCATCAAAATCCCCATAATCACCGGATAATCCCGACTCATAGCACTCATGTAAAACAACTGCCCCATCCCCTCTATCCCAAAAATCGACTCCAGTATCACCGACCCCCCGATAAGCCCCGGAAGCGAAAGCCCAAGCATCGTCACAATAGGGGGCAACAGATTGGGTAAAATCATGTATCGGATAATCATCTTCTCATCCATTCCGCGGGATCGTGCAAAATAGACGTAATCACTTTTGAGTATTTCCAAGGTGAGGGAACGAATGTACAATGCCAGACTCCCCACACCTACGAGTACCATAACCGTTACCGGCAACGTTAAATGCCACACCATATCCACGTAATATCCGAACCCTTGCGGCGGTTCCAGAGAATGAAGCCCCGCAATCGGAAACCACCCCAGCGTTACACTCATCCCCAGCATCAGTATCAATGCCAAATAATACGAAGGCATTGCAAAACTAAGGAGTGAGAATTGCGTAATCGCGTGATCGCTGAACTTTTCATAATTCAGTGCAGCACGCATCCCCATCCACAGCGAAACGGCAAACGTCATCACAAGAGCCACCATGTTCATCCACAGTGTCACAGGAAGACGATCCTGTACAACATCGCTTACTTGCTCTCCACTGACAAAAGAGATCCCGAAATTAAGTTGTGTCAGATTACCTACCCAACTCACGTACTGTTGCACCAATGGCTTATCCAAACCGTAGATCGCTTTGAGCTGTGCAATGTTTTCAGGAGTCATATTGGGATTGAGTTCACCGCCCATAAAACTGTTGGGTGCCGCGTGCATTGCGATAAAAGAGATAATCGAAATTAAAAAAAGCATGAAAAGGGTATAGGACAAGGAGCGAAGTAAGTATTTCATTCAGCGATTATAACCGAAGGATTTTGGGGAGTCAAGAAAGAAAATCCTCCGTCTCAAAGAGACAGAGAGTTAAGTCCTGCAATTGCATGTGCGACGAAACAAAAACAAGTGCAAGCTTCTACAAAGGATTAGAATTTAAAAGTCAAGTATCCTTGAACGGTATCGTAACGTTTACCAGCATTTACATTCTCATCATCCGCTGAGATATAGGCCAATGTTGCATCCAATGGACCAAATGATTTAGTAGCCGTCAATGTTACTTCTGTCACATCTGTTGTATCAGTAGCACCGGCCGATTTAATATTTATATCTGTAAATTGTGCAAAAAACTGTGCAAAACCTGCATCATAAGCTGCAATTAATGCAATAGCGTCAGCACCCGGAGTACCTACATATCCAAAATTCCACCACGCTTCAGTGTACAATTTTGATTGTGCAGCAAATTTGCCACTATACCCAGATAAACTAGGGTTATTAGCCGTTGCTACGTTAGCAATATTCAAGACTCCATTATCTTTGTCTGCGCTCGAATAAGCAGCAGATAATGTTAAATCCTTAACACCTGCATAGGCCACTTTAACCGCATATGCCTCAGAATCCTTTTCTGCACTTAAAATGCCTTTAGGATCCATGCTTGCGTATTGAACTCCTACTTTTACATCTTTAATCAACTGGCAATCCCAATCCGCTTGCAACCAATAAGCATCCGCAACACTGGAAACATTGTAATACCATCCTTGTGCAACCAATGGTTTGAAAGAGTTGTTGATAGCCCCTACTGCATATGCACCACTTTTAGCAAAAGTTCCGAATTCTTTACCCATGTAATCCCAGCCTTCTGGATTATCATTGTTAACACCTCCAGTATTTAGTCCATTTCCTTGACCAATCCAAGCACCTACTAGTGTCGTATCTGGGATATCCGTATTCATCAACACCGCTGCGTTAAATGTATTTTGAACAATTGACCATTTTTCAGAAAATACCAATGGTGTATCAAGCTCCATACGACCAACTTTAGCTGTCGTTTTACCCGCTGTCGCAGCAATCCAAAGCTCACCCATCCAGGCATTGTCTTTTACGCCGCTACGAGAACCAGCCCAGGTATTTGACACAAGGTTGTTTTCTAACCCAAGAGTAGATACTGCATATCCCGTTGCACCAAACGAGACCCCTTTGAGCAAATCTCCCGTTACACCAATACGAAGGGCTGTATCACCAACACTGTTTGCCTGACCGAAAAGACCATCACTTGAAGTCCCTGCAGGTTTATCCAAATTGTCTGTGCTGTAAAACAACTTTGCATCACCGCTTACTTTTACGTTATCGATCGCAAACGCACTTGCACCCAGCAACACCGCTGCTGCAAGACTCATTTTAACTAATCTCATTGTTTCTCCTTAAGTTCTATTGACTTATGTCGAAACAAGTTTATCACTGGACGAACATGATAAATGCAAATAACTGCCTATTTTTTAATCAATTAACTGTTTTGAACCAAGTAAATAAAACGAGTGTTGAAGAAGCATATAAGAGTAAGTGTACAAAAGAAACAAACAATGGAGAGAAAACAGATGTCATACCGCGCCATGGCACGGAATGACGAGAGAAGAAAAAACTCTTAGAAGTTAAGAGTTAAATATGCATTAACAGTGTTGTATTGAGCAGCAGTACCATCAGCGTTGTTCTGATCATCAGCGTCTGTGCTAATGTATGCCAATTTAGCATCCAATGGCCCAAACGATTTAGAAACAGACAATGCTATTTCATCAAGATTATGAGTACTTCCAACAATATCATTGTCTACAGAAGTATATGATGCGCAAAATTTAGCAACATCTTTCATATCGTAGCTAGCTTTTGCATTCCATGATTCAGCACCTGGAGCACTTACGTAACCGTAATTGCTACCACCCCATGCTGCTTCTGTATAGAGCTTAGACTGTGCATTTCCAAGGTTATTGGTTGCAACGTTCGCAATATGAAGAACTCCATCATTATCCGCATCCGAATATGCCGCTGAAACTTTTAGATTTTCAATCCCTTCATAACCTAATTTAAATGCGTATGCACTTGAATCAGATGTTGACATTGTATTATTTACTAAAAAAGTATTTAGAGCACCTTTTGTATCCATATTGGCGTATTGTGCACCGATTTTAACCCCTTTTACTAGCTGACAATCGATATCCGCTTGCAACCAATATGCATCAGCGATATTAGCAACATTGTAATACCATGCTTGCGCTGTAAGAGGTTTAAATGAGTTATTAATAGCAGCTACCGCATACGCACCGCCATTTGCAAATGTCGTGAAATTAGCATTAGCACCAACTACACCACGATCTACTGCAAGGCCAATGCTATCTAATGTTGATTCATTATCAGTACCAAGTCCCAAACCACCAACAGCATTGGTTCCATTTCCTTTACCGACCCATGCACCGATCAATGTCGTATCCGGAATATCTTGATTAATTACAACGGCAGCGTCAAATGTATTAGGAACAATTGACCACTTTTCAGAGAATGCTAATGGGGTATCAAGCTCCATACGGCCTACTTTAGCTGTTGTTTTGCCTGCAGTTGCTGCGATCCAAAGTTCACCCATCCACGCTTGATCATCTACTTCTGCGTATCCTGCACCTGTTCCCGTTCTTGCAGCATGAGCACCACTCCAAGTCGCATCAACAAGATTGTTTTCTAAACCAAGAGTACTAATAGCATACCCTGTAGCACCAAATGAGACACCTTTCAGCAAATCACCCGTTACACCGATACGAAGAGCTGTATCTGCGGCACTTGTACCTTTTGAAAACAAATCATTATCAAAATTCCCAGTTATAGGATTTGTTGTATCTGCATCATTTGTACTGTAAAATACTTTTGCATCACCGCTAACTTTTACGTTATCGATCGCGAATGCGCTCGCACCCATCACCATTGCAGCCACAAGGCTCATTTTAACTAATTTCATTCGTTCTCCTTAAATAAAGCTTGACTTTGGGAATTACCCTGTTTTTGTTTCGTCGAAAACCATTGTAACGCTGGAATTCTTAAACAAAGCTTTTTAAATCATCTTGTATTTACCCTTTGTTTACCAATGGAAACATGCTTAAACAGAACTATTATAAGATTTTTTTTCTTCCTATTCTTCTGCAAAGCTTATAAGAGTGTGGTATAGTTATCATTAGAAATTAGACTAAAGGTTGTTTATGAATCGTACATATCTCTCACTCGCACTCATTTCAGTGATAGCTCTCACAAGCGGTTGTGCCAATCGCGAAGGAGTTGCCCCTTCCCAAAACACTTCTCTTAATGCAGTGTCTCCAAGCGGTACCGCAACATCTGAAGGCGGTGCGATGCAGCGCTCACTCGATGGTTGGCTCAAAGAAGAGTGGACGCCAATGACGGCTCCAAAAGTAACAACGACAACAGCTCCCGATGGGACAACGATCCAAACCAAAACCGATGCAACTGAGATCGTGACAACCACAACAGCACCCGATGGTAAAGTTCTGACCACTACGACGGCTGCAGTTGTTGCCCCTGAAGATGAGACCCCTTTTACGTTACAAAAATATGCGGATAAGTGGAAAGTGTATCATGAAAATAAAGCGAAGATGAATGAGGGGAAACCGCAGGAGGTTTCAAATGTTCAGAAGCTGGAAAGTCTTCCGGTGATAGGAAAATAGAGTTACTCTCTATTCTCCCAAACAAAGACTGTCTTACCTTCTTCATTTTTCTCGACTGCGGGCATTGCCATAATACTGTACCCCGCATCGACGTAATGGATTTCACCGCTAACACCGCTTGATAAATCACTCAACAAATACATTGCCGAGTTTCCGACCTCTTCGATCGTCACGTTTTTGCGCAATGGCGCATTGGACTCATTCCAGTTGAGGATTTGTTTAAAATCGCCGATTCCGCTTGCGGCTAAAGTCTTAATGGGTCCCGCACTGATCGCGTTGACACGCTGACCTTTGGTAGCACCAAGTTCTACCGCCATATAGCGGACACTGGATTCAAGGGCCGCTTTCGCAACTCCCATGACGTTGTAGTTCGGGATGTATTTTGGTCCGCCAAGGTAGCTCAGAGTGAGAATCGATGCGCGGGGAGCCAAAACACTCTCAAGACGGTTCGTCAAATCAATCAATGAAAAAACCGAAATATCCATCGCGATTTGAAACGCAGCTTTTGACGTTTTCATAAACCCTTCGGTCAATGCCTCTTTGGGAGCAAACGCAACCGAGTGGACCAAAAAGTCGATTTCCCCAAAATCACGCGCCACCAAAGCCGCAATCGCATCCATATCGTTCTCATCGGAAACATCAAGTTTGTAGACAGGAGAATTATTAAAACTCGCGGCAATCGGCTCTACCCGCTTTTTTAACGCATCATTGAGATAGGTAAACGCCATTTGCGCCCCTTGCACATGGAGTGCTTGCGCAATACCGTACGCGATGGATTTGTCATTTGCCAATCCTACGATTAAACCTTTTTTACCTTGCATTATCATCATTATTCTCCTGTTTCTGTATTTAATTCCGCCGCTTGCGCGATCATTTCGCAAAAATCATTGGCACTCAAAGATGCTGAGCCCACCAAAACACCATCCACATTGGCAAGAGCCATGATCGCACCTGCATTGTCTACTTTTACGCTTCCACCGTACAAAAGCGGTGCCGTTGTTTTGAGATGCAACGTACGGTGAACCTCTTCGATTTGCTCATTGGTAGGGGTTAACCCCGTTCCAATCGCCCAGACAGGCTCATACGCTACGATCAGATCAGGATAGTTCAGATCAATTCCCACGCATTGCGCTTCGATGTAACGCGTCAATGCCTCATCCCCCTGCTCTCTAACCGTAAGGGGTTCGCCGACGCAATAAACGATCACAAATCCTTGTTCGGCAAAAAAACGGAATTTTGCGGCAATCTGCTCTTGCGTTTCGCCCAAAATATGGCGACGTTCACTGTGTCCGATCAAAATCGTTTTGACATCAAACTCTTCCAGCTGTTCCAGTGTAATTTCACCCGTAAAGGCTCCATTATTGGCGGGGTACGCATTTTGAACGCCGATCAACACATTTCGAGGTCTATGCTCCAATGCGGTAAAAGGGGGAAAAACAATTATCGTATCTTCAATCTCATTGGCAGAGACAAACGATTCAACGACGGCCATATACGCTTGCGTCTCTTGACGAGTTTTGTTCGCTTTAAAGTTGGCACATACAATCATGACACTGTCCTTTTATAGAAAATAACGCCATCGGAATAAAATCCCGATTGGCTACGTTAACACTAGGTTTCCTTTGGCAGGAAGCCCACGTGCAGTAAACCGCACTTTTAACTATTTATTTCATAAGTGGTTTAACACCGGGAAGCACTTTACCCTCTAAGAGTTCCAATGATGCACCGCCGCCAGTAGAGATAAAACTCATAGCATCATCCATATCAATACGCTGCACCAAATCAGCCGTATCTCCACCGCCGACCACCGTTGTCGCATCCAATTCAGCGACAATGTGCGCGATCTTGTTTGAACCTTTGGCAAATTTTTCCATCTCAAAAACACCCATCGGACCGTTCCAAAGAACGGTTTTGACGTCTTCGAGAACTTCACGGTACAGCTCAACCGTTGCCGTTCCAATATCCAATCCCATCCAACCGGAAGGGATCTCTTGAGAGCTCACCATCCGACTATGAGAATCAGCACTGAATTTTTCCGCCGCGACAACGTCCACAGGGAGATAAAATTTAACCCCCAATTGCGTTGCCTCTGCCATGATCTTAATCGCTTCATCCAACAAATCATCTTCAACCAATGAGTTTCCAACATCGTGTCCCAATGCTTTTAGAAACGTAAATGCCATACCTCCGCCAATGAGTACTTTGTCGACACGGGGTAAAAGATTCACCAATGCTTCGAGTTTTCCCGAAACTTTGCTGCCTCCGACAATCGCCGCAAAAGGGCGGACCGGACGCTCCAGCAACGTATCAAAAAATTCGATCTCTTTAAGAAGTAAAAATCCTGCCGCTTTATGTTTCGTGTCGAAATAGTCTGTGATCCCCGCTACCGATGCGTGCGCACGGTGACTTACCCCAAAAGCATCGTTGATATAAACTTGCGCAAATGACGCCAAAGCGGCACTTAATTCCGGACTGTTTTTGGTCTCACCCGCTTCATAACGGAGATTTTCCAACAACAAGACTTCCCCTTTTTTCAACTCATTCACTAACGTTTTAGCGCTTTCTCCGATGACATCCGAAGCAAATTTGATCTCCATCTTTAACAACTGATGCAAACGTCTTGAGACGGGGGAGAGGGAATCTTCAGGGCTAAAAATACCGGCTTTTGGACGGCCAAAATGGGAAGCCAAAATAACCGCACACTCTTGATCGAGACAATACTTGATGGTTGAAAGGGCGGAACGGATACGACGATCATCGGTAATGTTGCCAAATTCATCGGTCGGCACATTGAAATCACAACGAATAAATACTTTTTTCCCAAAAAGGTCACACTCTTTAATGCTCAATAGTTTCATCTTCACCCTTTAAAATTTATTATGTATTTCGCCATTTCTATGAGTCGGTTCGAATAACCCCACTCGTTGTCATACCACGCCATCACTTTAATCATATCGCCATCGATGACTTGAATCAGATCATCTGCAATTGTAGCACTATAACACGAGCCCACAAAATCTTGTGAGACACGATACCGTTCATCGATCTCTAAAATTCCGCTCATCTCACCTTGGGCATACGCTTTAAAAAGACGGCTGAGCTCCTCTTTGGTCGTTTTTTTCGATACCACGACATTTAAATCGACCATGGAGACATCCGGAGTCGGGACACGGACGCTTTGACCGTGGAGCTTTCCCTCCAGATTGGGAAGGACCAAAGAGATTGCCTTGGCTGCTCCCGTCGTAGTCGGAACCATATTCAAAGCAGCCGCACGGGAACGGCGCATATCGCTGCCATGTGCCGAGTCGATAATCGCTTGACCGTTGGTATAGGCATGAATCGTCGTCATCAGCCCTTTTTCAATCCCAAAGTTTTCATCGAGAATCCGTACTATGGGGCCCAGACAATTGGTCGTACACGACGCATTCGAAAGGATATCCTCACCCTGATACAAATGGTGATTCACCCCCAATACATACGTCGGTGTCACCTCATCTTGCTTGGGAGCCGACAAAATCACTTTCTTAACCCCTTTACGCAGATGATGCTGGGTCGATGCTGTAGTCAAAAACAATCCGCTGCATTCAAACACAACCTCTGCGCCCAAAACCCCAAAATCGAGATCATCTGGATTTTTTTCACAAAAAACTCTCACTTTTTGAGACCCGATTTGCAGATGATGCGCATCCAATACCGATACGGTATCAAACGGTCCATGAACCGAATCGTTTTGCAAAAGGTAACACATCATCTCGATCGATGCCATATCATTGATCGCTACAAGTTCCACATCATCACGTCCAGCGACAAGGCGGGTAACCGAGCGACCAATTCTTCCAAAACCGTTAATTGCGATACGAAGCGCCATCTTATTGTGTCCTACAACCATATATGGGGGGATTTTACCAAAAATCGGTTATAATTTCGTTTAAAAGAAGTTATAGTAAATGAAGTTAGCCCTTTTTGGCGGAAGTTTTGACCCTCCTCACATCGGGCATGTTCATGTCGCACTCAAAGCACTCGAGACGCTGGAGGTGGATAGACTCATTATCGTTCCGGCGTATCGAAACCCGTTCAAGCCTTCTATTTGTGCGGATGGGGCTCACCGAATTCACTGGTTAGAGCAAATTTTTGCCCCTTACCCGAATATCGAGATTAGTGATTATGAGATCAATGCTGGTCACAGCGTCTTTACTATTGAAACCGTACGTCATTATGCCGCGACATGCGATACGCTCTATCTGATCATCGGAGCTGACAATCTGGCAACACTGGCACAGTGGCATGAGTACGAAGCGTTGCACTCTATGGTCACGTTTGTTGTTGCCGCACGGGATGGAATCGTTATTCCCAAAAACATGATCGTACTCGATGTCGATGAGAGTACAAGCTCAACCGGTTTTCGCTCCTCTTTTGGCTCTCTTGGGCTGGAGGAGACAATCGAAAACGAAATTATTACATACTACAAGGAACACTATGAACCCACGAATTGAAAAAATAAGCTCCATTTTGGACATGAACAAAGCGGAAAACATCGAAGTATTTGAACTTATCGGCAGTGATTATTTTGCTGACTACGTTGTTCTCGCTTC
>DASUNE010000142.1:0-9984 GCA_036277315.1 Sulfuricurvum sp. | reverse complement strand
GCATTGAGCGCATCGTACATATAACCGATGGATTCATTCAAATAGGGGCGTATCTCAATTCCGTATTGGTGAAGCGAGTTTGGATTGCCGTAAAGCTCTTCAAAAAACGGCTGCATTTTCATTTTGACCAATGGGTCAAGTTTTGTGGTGGCATTGTTATCTAGGTAAACGCGTTTCATGATTCTTTCTCCTCTTGTTTGTATACATAAATAGGTTCTTGTGTTGGGTCTTCGATGACCGCTTCGGTGATGGTGACGCTTTGGAGGTTTTTCTTGGAGGGACAGCTAAACTGCAGCGGCAGCATCGCCTCTTCGATAATGCTTCGTAATCCTCTAGCACCTACACCGTGATCGATCGCTTTTTGGGCAACGGCGTCGAGAGCTTTTGGATCAAAGTTCAGTTGAATACCATCCATATCAAAGAGCGCTTGATACTGTTTGATCAGGGCATTGTCCGGTTCTTGGAGGATTTGGACCATTTGCTCTTTACTAAGTTCCTTTAGCTGTGCGATGACGGGAATACGGCCAATCAGCTCGGGGATCAAACCAAACTGTACGAGTGCCTTGGCATCGATTTTTTTGGCTTTGACTTCGCTCGTTGTATTAACTTTTCCAAATCCTACTTTATTGGACTTTTTTGTATGGGTGTCTGGTACCAGACCTACAAAAGCACCGCCGCAGACGAAAAGGACATGAGTTGTGTTAAACAATACCGTCTCGGTGGTCGAGTTCTTACGGCTCCCTTTTACGGGGACATAGACTTCGGCACCTTCGAGTATTTTGAGAAGCCCTTGTTGAACCCCTTCGCCTGAGACATCGCGACCCATGGTGGATGACTCTGATTTACGGGCGATTTTATCGATCTCGTCGATGTAGATGATTCCGCGCTGTGCCAGATCGATATCGTAGTTTGCTGCCGCAAGCAATCGTGAGAGGATACTCTCGACGTCTTCACCGACATATCCTGCCTCTGTCAATGCTGTTGCATCCGCAACGGCAAAAGGGACCTGCATGATCTTGGAGAGCGATTTGGCGAGCAATGTTTTACCGCTTCCCGTTGGTCCCAAAAGAAGAATGTTGCTTTTTTCGAGTTCGACATTATTGTAGACCGGATTTTCGATCCGTTTGTAGTGATTGTACAAAGCAACGGCGAGGACTTTTTTGGCATCTACTTGACCGATGATGTATTTGTCCAGAAATTCAACGATTTTTTCAGGGGTAGGGAGCTGCTGTTGCATCTGTGAACGCTGTTCATAACGCACCTCTTTTTGCAATATCGCCGAGCAGGTGGTGATACACTCGTTACAGATATGGGTTGTCTCGGAAGAGAACATCTTTTTGACTTCGCTTTGCGGGCGTCCGCAAAAGGAACACGTTTTTTCGGTACTCATTACACATCCTTCCCACTGAATTTGGTCAAAATCTGATCGGCCAATCCAAACTCGATGGCGGCATCGGCTTCCATGTAGTTGTCACGGTCAGACTCTTTTTCGATGATTTTGGCACTTTTCCCCGTTGCTTCTGCCAAGATGGCATAAAGACGGCGTTTGAGATTGAGGATGTGTTTGGTGTGAATCTCTATGTCGCTGGCTTGTCCCGAATAGCCGCCCAATGGCTGATGAATCATGACTTCTGCATTTGGGAGCATATATCGATGACCCTTTTCTCCGCAGGTAAACAAAACGGCGGCCATGGATGCTACCAGACCCATCGCATAGGTATGAACAGGGGCATTGATCAAGTTCATAGTATCTAATATGGCCAGACCGCTCATGACAGAACCACCCGGTGAACTGATATAGATATGGATCGGCTCTTGTGAATCCATCGCCTCGAGGTACAGCAGCTGTGAGACGATAATCCCCATCATATGATCATCAATGGCTTCGGTGATAACGATGACGCGATCGCCTAAAAGTTTGGAAAACAGATCGAAATAACGTTCTCCTCGAGGCGAAACATCTTTTACGGTTGGTAGATATGGCATTTTAGCTCCTTACACAAATGATTGTATGAAATCAGAAAGTGACATCGGTATCACTTCGATATTATGTTTTTCGATGAACTTCTTCTCTTTTTTCCCAAGTTCCTTGTCGGTGATGACGTATCCACCTTCCAGATCAAAAGAAAGTTCATTGGCAACCATCCGATCGGTATCGTGACCGAAGGATGTCCCTAAAAAGAGGTATTTTTTCGCTTTTCGGTAGCTTTTTAGCACTTTTGGCACGGCAAATCCACCCATCGCTTCAGTGAGCCAATCGACGTAGTCAGCATCGGAGATGACAAAGGTAGGATTGGGAAGCGGTGAGCCCATCGGTTTGAAGAGAATGGTTTTGGCGTTATCCAATACTTCATCTTCTACTTGGAAATATTTTTGATTTTCTACATCGTACTCGTACGTTTCATAGCGGTTTAGATCCCCCATAATACGTGATTTACCGATGATGAGACAGTGGGGCGTAAACGATAACAGCTCTTGGAATTTGGTATCACGGTTGGTGTCAACGATGTAGCGCGGTGACATGTCGAGCATTGCTTTGTGCAACGGTGTCGGATCAAAAGGTTTGGTATAAATATGGTTGATGAGCTGTGTCATGTACTCCACACCGCGACGTTGCTCGAGGTGCATTGCAGCACGCGAATACTCAAACATAAGCCGTGGCGCCATAGCCCGACCGCCGTTCATCGCCAAAATCAGTGAATCGCTGTCATAAGGAACGGCTTCACCCTCTTTGGTCATCACACCCTCAAACACGCCCAGACCGAAGTAGGGGATAGTGGTTTGATTGCGTATTTCTTTCTTAATCGTTTCGAGTATAGTGTCCATCGTGATCCCTTTTGATACTTTGGATAGAGGATTGCATTTTGTGTTCTTATCCCTTATCCGTGACAGCCATGCCCCGTATAACAGTTCATTGCTGCAGCGATTTTAGGGAGTGCTTTTTCGAGTGAAAAAGGCTCATTGAGGTCTTTTGGTATCTCATCATAAAACAGCGCCCCGTCTTTGGATACGATGAAGAGCGCTTTAGTAAACTCTCCGCAAAGCTCTCCCTCGCCCAATCGGACACCGTAATAATCCCCGAATTGCGTGTCATAATCGATGCCGTAGTTCCACTCACCAAGCGTTGGGTTGGTATGCTTTTTGGTAGCGACGACAAGTGATTTGCTGATGACTAATCCGTTTAACGTGAGTAACGTATCGATCTCTTTGAGCTGGGAGATTAGATTTTCATCCAAAAAAGGCGCAGAGATGATGAGCTGAGTGTGCCCATTTTGTCCCCCTATAACAAACGGTTGATCGTTTGCATCTTTTAGGGTAACTTTTTGGGAGGCATACCCGACTCCCAGAGGCATATCCTCAAGTAGCAGGGTGGATGTGTTGTAGGTTATCTGCAATTTCGACTCCTATAATGAAATGGTTGATCGCTGTTTCTACGTCTTTGACAAACGGAGGGATCTTATGTAGTTTGATCCCAACATTGCGCATCGCATAGAGGGTGTTGAGACAATACTGATCGACGAGGAGAAAGTTTGATTTTCCGATGGCTTGCAACAGCATATAGTGTTCACTGATATGATGCTGATCTTGCGCGAGATCGCTTGGACATTCACACGCTTTCATGGTCTCGTCTCGAACCATTTTTCCCTCAGATTTTTCCCAAGGGTTAAGTTTGGTATCCATAAGGCGGTAGCGGATCTCTTTACGGTCCCCTGTGAGTTCATACAAAGCGAACATGGTTGCCGTACATGGATTCCGGTGATAAATACGCTTCATGGCATCCAGCGGTATGGCTACGATCATTACAGGACTCCTTTATTATGTAAAAACTATTGCAAGTATTGTTCTTGTGACTTGTTTGTCGCAGAAGAGACAAAATTGTTGGAAATGTCGCATCTCGATCGCATAATGGGCAAGAACATCATTTGCATAACACTCCTTTAGAAAATGGTTGGTGCTGGATGAGGCAGATCATTGAATACATAATGATAATACCAAGGAGATACTATGAGCTGTTCATCAACTGGAACCGAAGCTTTTATGCCCGATGACATCAAGGAAAAGATACACAATCATCCATGCTATTCAGAGGGAGCGCACCACCACTATGCCCGTATTCATGTAGCCGTTGCACCTGCGTGTAATATCCAATGCAACTACTGTAACCGTAAATACGATTGTTCGAATGAGTCTCGCCCAGGGGTAACCTCTGAGCGTTTGACACCTGAAGAAGCGGCGAAAAAGGTCATGTTCGTCGGTGGAGAAGTACAACGTATGAGTGTACTGGGGATCGCAGGTCCCGGCGATGCGTTGGCAAATCCTAAAAAGACATTTGAGACGTTTGGTATGGTGCGTGAGTTTGCCCCTGATCTAAAACTGTGTCTCTCAACCAATGGTCTGGAATTGCCAAATTTTATCGATGAGATGGTGGATTACAACATCGATCACATTACCGTTACCATCAACAGTGTTGATGAGACAGGAGAGATCGGAAGTTTGATCTATCCATGGATTTTTCATAACAACAAACGTATATATGGAAAAGAGGCGGCAAAAATCCTCCTCGAAAACCAGCTCGAGGGGATGCGTAAATGTGTCGAAAAAGGGATTTTGATCAAAGCTAACTCGGTATTGATACCTGGCATTAACGATCAGCATCTACCGGAAGTATCACGAAAGCTCAAAGAGATCGGGGTATTTTTGCACAACATTATGCCTATCCTCTCTGAGCCGGAGTTCGGAACCAAATTTGCCCTCGATGGCGTCCCAAGTGCGACCGATCAGGAGCAAATGGCGGCGCAAGAGGCGTGCGGTCATGATATGAAACTTATGCAGCACTGCCGTCAATGCCGTGCCGATGCGGTAGGGCTTATCGGTGAAGACCGTGGAGGAGAGTTTACCAAAGATACCTTTGCGGGTCTAAGTTTCGACGAACTGCAAATCAAATACGATCTCGAAGCACGTCAAGCCGCTCAAGCGAAGATTGAGGAGTTTCGATTCTTCCTCGATCGTGCAAACGACCGTGTCCGAAAAGAAAAAGAAGAGCTCAGCTCCAACGGTGTGACGATCCTAGTTGCGGTAACGACTGCAGGTGAGGGTATGATCAACATGCACTTCGGAAGTGTCAAAGAGTTCTTGATCTATGAAGCGGGTGATAAAGGTATACGATTTATCCATCACCGTAAAGTGGACACAGAGTATTGTGCTGGCCCTGACGGTACCAATCCACTCGCACCAATTTTGGAAAAACTCAAAGACGTCCAGATGGTTCTGACCGCAAAAATCGGCGGATGTCCACAAGACGATCTAAAAGCTGCTGGGATAGTTGCGGATCAAAGCTATGCGTATGAGCCGATCGAGATTTCGGTACTCAAAGCATCACGCAAATATTTCGGTATGGATGAAAATGCGGAAGTGAATTGACGATGACAAAGATGCTAATGATGAGTATTCCAGCGCGGTTTTACTGCGCGTGGGCTTTCCGCCGAGGAAAATTCAGCGTTAGCGTAGTCAAAGGGGCTTTGCTCCTTTGGCGTGTAAGGGAGCCAGAATGGCGATAATAAATGACACTACTTTGCGCGACGGTGAGCAAGCTGCTTACGTCGCATTCAATACTGAGGAAAAAGTCCGTATCGCAACACTGTTGGATGCATGCGGAGCGGATGAGCTCGAAATCGGTATCGCGGCAATGGGTGTCAAAGAGCGTGAGGATATCAAAACACTCCTCTCTTTGGGGTTACGTGCGCGTATGATGACGTGGAATCGGATGAAGATGGATGATCTCGATGCATCGTTGTCCTGCGGAATCAAAGCGGTTGACCTCTCTATTCCCATTTCCGATCTGTTGATCGGTGTCAAATTCGGCGGAAGCAAACTCAAAGTACTCAGTGAACTGGAGAAGGTTGTCACCGCAGCTTCTCGTGAGGGGCTTTTTGTCTGTATCGGCGGTGAAGACAGTTCACGAGGCAGTCATGAGTTTATCCGTGATGTTATGGAGCTCTCGCGCGAATGCGGAGCGCACCGTTTTCGCTACTGCGATACGATCGGCATTATGACGCCGACACAAACATTTCAAGAGATCAAGTCGTTGAGTGATTTAAATCTCCTCCCGATTGAAATGCACACCCATAACGACTTTGGACTTGCTAATGCGAATGCTTTGAGCGGCATGGATGCAGGAGCTATTAGTATGAATACGACGGTCATGGGATTAGGTGAGAGGGCGGGTAACGCCTCATTTGAACAGATTCTCATGGCATTGAAGCATTTGTACGGTGAGGCACGTTCTATCGATCCTCACCTAATCCGGGATTTGGTTGGGACGGTTGCCCATGCCGCCAACATGACCCTCGCCACCAATGCTCCTATCGTAGGTGAACGCATATTCGCCCACGAGAGCGGCATACATGCCGATGGGATGATGAAAGATTCCCATGCCTACGAGCCTTATGAAGCGTGTGAGGTTGGTCTAGAGAGTTCGTATCCGATCGGTAAACACTCTGGAAGTGCGACGATACGTTACCATTTAAAACGAATGGGTATTATGGCGGACAATGGAATTCTCAGCGATCTCCTACCGAAAATCCGAGAGATTGTTACCTCACGCAAGCGGGTGCTTGAGTCGTATGAACTCAAATCCCTCTATCAGGACGCAGCATGTATATAGGATGGCTCAAGTTCGTTGATGTTCCTGAACTTGTTAAAATCGCGGAAGAGGTAGGCTGGCTATTGGATGGCTACCATGTCAAACTGATGATGATGCACGCTCCGCATATGTGTTATGGCGCTTATGATGAGGGAGTGCTGATCGGTGCGGTGATGGCCATAGAGTTTGAATCCTCTGCGATGATCAAATATTTTATGGTCAAACCGAGCCATCAGAAACAGGGGATCGGAAGACGGTTATTCAACACGCTTTTCGGAGTACTCAAAGACGAGCACCCCTCCATCTATTTGCACGCCAATCCCCACCTCAAAAGTTTTTTTGAGACTCATGGCTTTGAGTCCGTGATGGAAGTAGGGCGATTCCTCAATGTTGGCAAAGTCCCACCGTTTAGTTTTACCAATGCACAAGCCAAAGAGCTGGATGGGGGCAATTTCGATGCAATCATCCGTAAGATTGATTTAGAGACATTCGGTGAAAACCGTATGAATTTTATGCTCGATGAGATGGAGCGTAACAGCTCGCTGAAATTTGCCCTTCCAAACTCCTTTCAACATTCCAGTGTGATTAATGCGCGAGGCGTCTATCTGGGACCATGGCAATGCCGTGAGGGGTTTGAAGAGGAAGCGGAAAAGATGATGCAGGGGGTTCTGTATTTCAGAGGGCTTAAAAAAGTACTCGCCGATGTTCCAATGGGAAATACAAAAGCAGTCGAATTGTACGAAAAGTACCACTTTCAACAAAAAGGGACGTTTTTGCACATGACCTACGGCGAACCTCGTAACGTCAAGTTTGAAAACATCTACGCATTTTCACTTTGATAGTAAACGCCGAAGGAGTAAAACCCCTTCAGCTACGCTAGCCGCTATGACACTGAAGCTTGCCCCTTTCGGGACATAATTTTTATAAAGGGGCATCCATGAATTTGTTAGAGAGCTGTGAGAATGAAAAATGCAGAATAGTCGCTGTTAACTTGTCCGAAAGTCTAAAAGAACATCTGTTGGCAATGGGGGTTTATCCCCATGCAACACTGTATGTCAAACGATACGGATGGTTCAAAAGCAGTGTACAAATACAGATCGGACAGCGACTCATTGCATTGGGTAAAGATCAAGCGCGCTTCATAGAGATATGTGCTGCCTGAAAATCAAATAAAAGGATAGAAGATGACCGAAGTAGACCACAAAAAAGAGCTAGCAAAACTCAAACGTTTGGCGATTGAAATTGCCTCTGAAATACACGATATCGTAGAGGATACGGTTTGGACGAATCATGTCAAAATGCCGGAACTGGCTGAAAAGCTGTACGTTGCGGTAGAAAAAGCAAACAGCTATAAGGCAGAGCATTCTCTGTAAAGGAGGCTATCGTGCCTACTAAAGAAGAAATCTTGGCCCTAGAGATTTGTGAGTGCGGCGGCAAGAGTGTCGCTGATGCCATCAAAATATTTCAGGACACCTCCCTTCCGTATAAAAAAGCCAAAAAACTTGTGACCGAGTGTGATAAGAGCTGCTGTCGTGCAGCTATTACCAGACTTTTTGATATGGCCTATTTTGGTAATTTTGATTACGATGAGATTGCTAGACTCATACAGTTACGACACGATAAGCTTGGAGAAATACTCGAAAGAATGAAAAGTGGGCGATAGCATCAAAATTCGAAAAGCACAATTGCATGATTTGAAACCGATGGCAAAACTGCTTCGTGAGTTGTTCGCTATCGAAGATGATTTTACCTTCGATATAGAATGCCATTTTAAAGCGCTTACTCTTTTATTTTATTCAAAAGAAGCCACCCTCTATGTTGCTAAAAATAAAAATCGTGTCATAGGTATGGTCTCGATGCAATCATTGGTTTCTACAGTGATGGGAGGGTATGTCGGTCTGATCGAAGATATGATTGTCACCCATGATTTTCGAGGGCAGGGTATTGGCAAGCAATTGCTCACCGCGATGATTGATGAATCAAAACGACTAGGCTACACCCGTCTTACCCTCGCAGCCCATAGAGGCAACGATGCTGCACATTCTTTTTATCAAAGCTTCGGATTTGATTCCAGCAATATGGGATTAATGTATCGGATTTGATTTTTCACTGTATTGCTACACCCCTGCAAAACTTATTCCTACAATTTTGTCTTACTCGTCACCTTTTGTCATTAAAAATTTAAAAAATGTTCCAAAAACCATAGAACATCCCTTGCATCAACCTAAGTGAAGTTAAAAATAAGGGGATAACATGGCTGGAGCAGCTAGTTTGCGTCAAATCGCGTTCTACGGAAAAGGTGGGATCGGTAAATCTACCACATCTCAAAATACATTGGCAGCAATGTCACACTATTTCGACAAAAATATCATGATCGTTGGTTGTGATCCAAAAGCGGATTCAACTCGTTTGATTCTTCATGAAAAAGCACAAGATACTATTTTGTCTCTTGCAGCGGAACTCGGAACCATTGAAGATGTTGAGATGGAGCAAGCACGTCTTTGGGGTAAAGGTCTTTTTGACAAAGAAACTCCAGGCGGTTGGATCAACTGTACAGAATCAGGCGGACCAGAGCCGGGAGTAGGTTGTGCAGGTCGCGGTGTTATTACAGCGATTAACTTTCTTGAAGAAGAGGGTGCTTATGATGAAGAAGGTCTTGACTTTGTTTCTTATGACGTTCTTGGTGACGTTGTTTGCGGCGGATTTGCAATGCCGATTCGTGAAGGTAAAGCACAAGAGATCTACATCGTAATGTCAGGTGAAATGATGGCGATGTACGCGGCAAACAATATCTCTAAAGGGATCTTGAAGTATGCAAACACTGGTGGAGTACGTCTTGCAGGTCTTGTATGTAATGCACGTATGACGGATAAAGAGTACGATTTGGCACTCGAGCTTGCTCAACGCTTGGGTACTCAATTGATCCACTTCGTACCGCGTAACAACATCGTTCAGCATGCTGAACTACGCCGTATGACGGTTGTTGAATACAGCCCATACTCTGACCAAGCCCGTGAGTACAAAGAGCTTGCTCGTAAAATCGTTTATAACGATATGAAAATTATCCCTACTCCAATCACAATGGACGAACTAGAAGAGTTACTTCTTGCATTCGGTCTTGAAGATGAAGTGGATGAAAGCCAAGTCGGTAAAGCGGCAGAAGCGTAAAGAAAACGGTTCCTCTTTTGAGGAATCTTCAATGGCCGTCATGAAAATGACCAATAACATCTTGTTAATAATGAAAAGAAAACAACAGAAAAAGGAGATTAGATGTTTGTATTAGGTTTTCACTTCCCAGCTGATATGGGGAATATTATTCCGGACGAAAAAGTAGTTGAAAA